>DATMUQ010000869.1:0-2128 GCA_035563795.1 Terriglobales bacterium
TCGGCAGCCTCTTCCGCAGGGGCAGCAGACTCAGCCGTTGTGTCCCCACCGGCCGTATCCGTATCCTCGGGGGCCGTGGCTTCCGCCGCTTTGTCTGTATCAGCTGCCGGTTTGGCTTCCGGTTCGGCCTCGAGCTCGACATCGATGACATCCGCCCGGACGGCGGCACCGCCTGCCCGCTCCGCTTTGGCGGGGACGAAGATCTGCGGCTCGGTTTTCGGCTGTTGCGGCTCGCCGGCCGGCGCCATGTCGCTGGTTGCTTCTGCCGGCGCTTCGGCTGCGCCCGGTTCGGCTCCATCCGCGTGCACTTCGCGGAATTCGACATCGGTGATGATGGTGCTGCCGGCCTTGCCGCCAGCAGCCGCCATGGGCGTGCCGAAGGACTTGGCGAAGCGCCGGATCATCCAGTTGCGGCTGACCGGCAGGATCAGCAGCAGCGCCAGGAGGTCGGTGAAAAAGCCCGGCAAGATGAGGAACATGCCGGCGATGACGAAACAGGCGCCATCGACCAGGCTGTGACCCGGTTCCTGGCCCTGGGCCAGCGCCAGGCGCAGCCGCCCGACCATTTCCAGCCCGGTGTGGTGGATCAGCCAGAGCCCGGCGGCGGCGGAGCCGATCAAGGCGAGCAGGGTCAGGCCGAGGCCGATATGCTCGGCGACCCAGGCGAAGATCACGATCTCGAGCAGGATCAGCAGGACAAAGCAGGTGGCGACCAGCCGCGGCCATCGCCGCAACCAGGTTATCTCCTTGAAAACCGGTGCCCCTTGGCCGGGTTTTTGCCCCGATCCAGGGCCGGGCCGGTATTGCCCGTATCGGTTCTGTCCGGGCCGATTTTGGCCGGAAGACGGCGCCATTGCTTGCTCTTTCCGGGTCGATTCCCTATTTAATCCGTCAGCTAAAGGACTTAGCCTAGAGTGTCAGCGTTTTAAGGGGAAGCGTACCGCTTCCGCCAGGAGAAAACGCGGGGCAAGCTATTGGCCGATGTCAGGTTAGCAGATTGTCGGACACAGTCGTCTGCCGTCATGGTTTCCGCCGCCGCCCGCAAGGATGTGCCGGTGCGGGTATCTTGGGGCGGCAGGCGTGTGGTTAAGGAGTACCTATTATGCCCCTGGATCTGATCCTGTTTGCCGCTATCGCCGTGTTTTGCGGTTGGCGCCTTTATCTGGTGCTGGGCCGGCGCACCGGCAATGAGCGCAGCTTCGATCCCCTGGCTGGCCGCCCAGCCGACAATATGCGCCGTCCGGCGGAAAACGAGGCCGAGACAGCCAACGAAGCGGAGAAGCCGGGCGCCACGGTACTGTTGCCGCGTGACCAACGCCGCCTGGAAGCGGCCCTTGCCTCCACGCCGGAAGAGGCCCGCCGTGGCCTCGAAGCCATCACCAAGGCCGATCCCAGCTTCAACCCGGTGGATTTCCTGTCTGGCGCCAAGGTCGCCTTCGACATGATCCTCGCGGCCTTCGCCAAGGGCGACAATCTCGCCCTGCGCCCGCTGCTCAATGACGAGGTCTACCGCAATTTCAACGCCGCGATCACCGACCGCCAGCGGCTCAACCAGAAGCTCAATTCGACCCTGGTCGGCATCCTTGGCCACGAGATCGTCGGTGCGGAACTCGCCGGCGAAGGCAAGGCCCAGGAAGCCCGCGTCACCGTCAAGTTCACCTCGCAGCAGATCAATGTGACAACCGATGCCAGCGGCGCCAGCGTCGATGGCAGCCCGACCGAGGTCCATACCATCACCGATCTCTGGACTTTTGCCCGCCAGCTCAAATCGCGCGACCCCAATTGGCAGCTGGTGGCGACGGATGCCCATTGAGGCGGCAGATGATGCCCGCCTCGCTTCAGATCCGATCCTGATCCCGCGGCGCTGACGCGATGAGCCGGTCGCGCCCGCCCGCACCCCGCTCTTCTCCTGCCAAGGCCTTGCGCAAGAAGCCGGCGAAGAAACCCGCGCGCCGGCGCCGCAGACCGGCTGCCGTCGCTAAAATCAGCTTCTTCCAGCACCTGCTGCGACGCTGCGCGTCACTCCGCCTCGAACTGCCATCCGGTCCGCGTCAGTGGTTCTCGCATCTCAGAGCCTGGCTGGCGGTCTGCGGACTGGTGGGTCTGGCCGCCTGCGAGACCACCGGCA
>DATMUQ010000870.1:0-5627 GCA_035563795.1 Terriglobales bacterium
TCGGCGACGAATTCGTGGCGATAGATGCCGCCATTGACGACGAGGCCGGCACCGATGATGGCGGCATAGCGGCCGGTCTTGGCGAGCAGCTTTGCCTGCAGCGGAATCT
This sequence comes from Terriglobales bacterium, assembly GCA_035563795.1. Classification (GTDB taxonomy): domain Bacteria; phylum Pseudomonadota; class Alphaproteobacteria; order Dongiales; family Dongiaceae; genus Dongia_B. Next base: position 110 of record DATMUQ010000870.1, read on the forward strand.
CATAGGCACCGGGTACGGCGATGACATCGACGCGGTCGGCGCTGATGCCATGCTTGGCGATCTCGGCCAGGAACGAGTCCCGGCAGCGATCGACGATATCCTTGTGCCAGCTCGCCTGGATGAAGGCGATGCGGGCTTTCTGTGCGGTGGGGGTGATGGACAGGCTCTGATTCATCTTGGTTCCTCAAACTTTGGACCGGGGAATCAGGGCAACGGGCTATCCGCGATGACACGCGCAGGCCATCGGGCCGGCGGCGCGCAGCGCAGTCGATATCCCGTTCTCTTTCATCCGGACTGTGACCGTCGGCCCCGGAATCGCACCGGATCTGCTGACCCTCGGACCGGCTGATCGGCCTGACCGAGGCGCTCGCGGGCTCCTGCCCGGATTTGGTGCCCGGGCAATTACCGCCGATGGGGAATTGCACCCCGCCCTGAGAACGTCGCCGCCGGAACCGGGATTTCAGCCCGGTTCCAGAAGCAGATCGGGCTTAGCGCTTTTCCCAGCGTGGGACAAGCCATGGCCCGTCCTGGCTAGCCAGAGCGAGATTAGTCGATTGATATAATTATAAAATATTAAAGACCTTGGGAATCGGACCGACGACCCCACCACCTCCCGCTTGACTCATTTTCTACAACTGAACTATTGTTCACTTAATGAATGAACATTCATTTATATGGATAAGCGATGCAGGCAGTCGTTGAAACAGGTCGGGGCGGCAGGGCACCACGGGGCGAGGCCGGGCAGCGCAATCATGAGCGCACCCATGCCGCGATCCTCGATGCCACCATCCGCACCATTGCCGCCTTCAGCCTCTCCGGCACCACGGTGCAGCGCGTGGCCGAAGCGGCCGGTGTCTCGGTCGGCGCCGTGATCCTGCATTTCAAGAGCAAGGATGCTTTGCTGGTCGCCGCCTTGGAACTGGTGGCGAGCGACTTCGAAGTCGCCCGGCGCCAAGCCCTGCTGCAAGCCGGCAGCGATCCGGTGGCCGCTTTGACGGCGTTGATTGATGTCTCGCTCGATCCCGAGGTCAGCGACCCAGACCGCGTCGCCGTCTGGTCGGCTTTCTGGGGCGAGGCGCAATCGCGCGATGTCTATCTGCAGCGCGTCGGCGCGCTCGATACCGCTTATCAGAGCGACATCACCCGGCTCTTTGGTGAACTCATTCGAAATGGCGGCTATGGCCATCTCGATGCCGAGGCCATGGCGCTGGCCTTCGCCGGCCTGCTCGACGGGCAGTGGCAGGACATCATGACCAAGGCAGAGGATTACGACCGCGCGGCAGCACGCCGGATCGTCCTGCTGTTCCTGGCCGGGATCTTCCCGCGCCATTTCCAACGACCTTGAAAGGATCATCGCGCCGATAGCGATCGGCGCCTGCTTCTTGCACCGCAAGCCAATACCGGACCAGCGCATCACCAATTCAGACCATCGATACCCGCGCGCATCGGATCAGTCAGCGAGAGGACATCGGATATGACGACCATCGACACCACCTCCCCCATCCGCATCAATGCCCCCACTTCGGGCGGCAATGCCCCGCAGGCCTCCGCGGAATTGCCGCGCGCCTTGCCGGCTTGGGTCTACCGCAATGCCGAGTTGCTGGAGTTGGAGTACGAGCGTCTGATCCTCCCCTCCTGGCAGTTCGTCTGCCATGTGAATCAGGTGAAGCAGCCGGGCGATTTCGCCACTCTCGATCTGATGCGCGATTCCATCATCGTCATGCGCGGCAAGGATCAGGTGTTGCGCGCCTTCACCAATGTCTGCCGTCATCGCGGCGCCAAGCTGCTCGATGGCAGCGGCAGCTGCAAGCACCGCATCACCTGCCCGTATCATGCCTGGTCGTACAATCTCGATGGCAGCCTCTCCGGCGTGCCGGCGGAGCAGACCTTCCCCGGCCTCGACAAGAAGGAATTCGGCCTGAAGCCGGTCGAGCTGGAAGTGATCCTCGGTCTGGTCTTCGTGCGAGTCATCGGTGGTGGCCCGCGCCTTGCTGAGATGTGGGGCGATTACGTCGATCTCGTTGCCGATTATCGTCTCGAGGAAATGGTGCCGGTGGATGAGCCCTGGACCGATACCTGGCGCTGCAACTGGAAGGTCGGCGTCGACAACAACCTCGAGAACTATCACATCCCGATCGGCCATCCCGGCTATCACCGGATGCTGGATAACGATCTCCTCGGCTTCATGAATGAGCACGGCGTTGCCGGCAGCAAGAGCACGCTGAAGGACAAGCTCTCGCCCAACTGGGTCGAACGCGCCTATCAGCAGATGGCGCCGGAAGTGCTGACCGATCTGCCGGAGGAAACCCGGCGGACCTGGCACTTCTTCTCCATGCCGCCCAATATCGGCATCGACATCTATCCCGACAGCATGGACATCTTCCAGTTCCTGCCGCGCGGCCCCGAGACCTGTTTCGTGCGCTACCCAATCTATCGCCGGCCGAACGAGAACCGTGAGCAGAAGGTACTGCGTTATCTCAATGGCCGCATCAATCGCCAGGTTGGCGCGGAAGACCGGGTGCTCTGCGAACGGGTGCAGACCGGCCTCGCCTCGCAGGGTTATGAAGCGGGTCCCCTGTCGACCTATGAAGTGGCGTTGAAGGACTTCCATGACCGCGTCCGTCAGGCCTGCCCGGTCACCAACCTGGCGACCGCGCCGGCGGCGGGAACTTTGCGGGATTGCGACACTGAGATGACGGCGGACCAGGCCGCCTGAGCCTCCCACTGCTGCGCCAGCCGGGCCTCTCCCCGGCTGGTGTGGTCGCCCCTGTCAGGTTGCCCGAAAGGATCGCCGGGCCGCGCCTTTCCGAGGGACTTCGACCGGGAAAGCAACCCCGGAGACTTTGCATGCGCCGAGCGAGTCGGCGCTCGCCAAGCTGTATATGCCTAAAATCCCACGTATTTAAGGGTGCCATAACGGCCAGAAACCCTGGTTGGCAAAAATAAACGATTCAATCAAGCTATTGAGATAATTATATTTATTAGCCATGCGCACGGCGCATGGGCGGGGCGTGAAATTCTGGCTGGTGGCACTGCGCTATTTTCATATTCTGTCAATGTGTGATTTAGCAACAAGCCTGTTGCGCTTTTGCAACAGATTGTTCTGGCGCCGAACCTGGCCCTGCGGGGCAGCTTCCGTGCCGTTTCGGAGCCTTGTGCTCCATGTGCATTCGGGCGCAAGGCCCGGATGAAGGGTCTTCGGATCCTACGTCTCCCAGACGTAAAGCCTCCCTGTTTAACTTGCCCCCGATCGTTTGGTCGGGGGTTTTTTCTTGCGCTTCATGACAGCCGGGTTAAGTCCGGTTGACACTGTGCAGCCGCGGCACCCAAGCTGAACCATCGCAAGCGATAGAAGCGACAATGTCGACAGACCCGACCGCCACCGACTGGCAGCAGACATGTCACCCCGACATGCTGAAGGTCCTCGCCTATTGGCAGAGCAAATGCGGTGACCGTGCGATGCCGAGCCGGGCCGATATCGATCCGCTGGAACTGGCCGCCTATCTGCCGCAGATCACGCTGGTCGATGTCGTTGCCGATAAGCGGCGCTTCGTCTACCGCCTGGTGGGAACAGCGGAGGTGCGCCTGCGCGGCAAGGATCCGACGGGGCAAGCCGTCGCCGACAGCTTCTTCGCGGCAACGCCGGCCGATGCGTTGAACCGATATGAGCGCGTCTGCCGCACCTGCCTGCCTTTCTACGAGGAGGACGATTTCCAGGTGGTCGATCGCTATGTCAGCGAGGCCAATCTTTTCCTGCCGCTCTCCAATGACGGCAAGACCGTCAACATGATCATGGTCTTTTCCATCAACCGCGATCTCTATCTGTGACTGCATCGCCGCGATGCTGGTGACCTCGATCAGGACTTCAGGCCATAAAAGCTTTCGACCCGAATGGGCTTTCCACACCATCCGGGCCGAACTGTTCTGGCGTCGCGCAGGGGCGCGCGACAAAGCAGGACTAGCGATAAAGCTCTTCGCCCTGGATATCCTTGTAGATGCCGGCGACCTGCTCGGCATAGCCGTTGAAGAGCTGGGTGTCGCGCTGTTCGCCGGTGCCGAGATCGCGTTCGCTGGCCTGGCTCCAGCGCGGATGTGCGACCTGCGGGTTCACATTCGCCCAGAAGCCGTATTCCGAGGATTGGATAGTCTGCCAGAAGGTCTTCGGCCGGTCATCGGTGAAGGTGATCTTGACGATGCCCTTGGCCGACTTGAAGCCGTATTTCCACGGCAGCGTCAGGCGGATCGGCGCACCATTCTGCTTGGCGATCGGCTTGCCATAGAGACCCGTCGAGATGAAAGCCAGCTCATTGGTCGCCTCGGCCATGGTCAGGCCTTCGATATAGGGCCAGGGATACCAGTCCTCGTTCTGGCCGGGTGCCAGATCCGGCTTCGAGAAGCTTTCGAAGCGGAGATATTTGACGCCGGCCGACGGCTTGGCGTAATCGACCAGCGCCTTCAGCGGAAAACCGCTCCAGGGCACCGCCATCGACCAGGCCTCGACACAGCGATGACGATAGATCCGCTCTTCCAGCGGCATCGCCTTCAGGAGATCGTCGATGGCAATGGTCTGCGGGTTCTCCACCATGCCGTCGATGGTGATCGCCCAGGGGCGGACCGGCAGCGCCTGCGCCGCATCGGCGACGTCCTTGGTCTCACCGAATTCATAATAGTTGTTGTAATGGGTCGCCCGCTCTTCCGGCGTCAGCATGCCGTCGATCTTGTAGGCATCATTGTGCTTGGCGGGATAAAGCCCGGCCGAGGGGTCCGCGTCATCGGCCCAGGCGCGACGGCCGGCAACGCCCATGACACTGCCGATCGCGCCAGCCGCAGCGGCGCCGGCCATGAACTGGCGGCGATTGAAGAAGATATGTTCCGGGGTGACTTGGGAGGCAGGAATCTCCCAACCGCGCCGAACCCTGATCAGCATGGTCAAATCCTTCGGGAAGGGTGTGTTCGCGCAGCACGGTAAAAATGGGGACCGGGAGGCGATCACGGCAAGTCACGAAAACGTGAACGGCCGGGACTAAGCCCGGCCGTTCCGCAGAAATATCGAAGTATTCCAGAAGCTTACTTCAGCGCCGCACAGGCCCGCTGGATCCGGGTGCAGGCTTCCGTCAGCGCCTCGGTCGAGGTCGCATAGGAGATGCGGAAGAAGGGCGACAGGCCGAAGGCCGAGCCCTGGACCGCGGCCACACCTTCGGCCTCCAGGAGATAGGTGACGAAGTCGTCGTCTGTCTCGATCTTCTTGCCCTGGGGCGTGGTCTTGCCGATGACACCAGCGCAGGACGGATAGACGTAGAAGGCGCCTTCCGGCTTGTGGCAGTGCAGCCCGTCGGCCTTGTTCAGCATGTCGACGACGAGGTCGCGGCGCTGCTTGAAGCTGACATTGTGCTTGGCGATGAAATCCTGCGGACCATTCAGCGCCTCAACGGCGGCCGCCTGGCTGATCGAGGTCGGGTTGGAGGTCGATTGCGACTGCACCTTGGCGATCGCCTTGATCAACGCCACCGGGCCGGCC
>DATMUQ010000871.1:0-12637 GCA_035563795.1 Terriglobales bacterium
TGACGATGTCGCCAAGAAGATCCACAGCGACAAGGCGTCGATCAAGCGCCTGCAATACATGGCGCCGCTCTCCGATGAAGAGCGCCAGAGCTATTCCGATCTGTGGACCGAAGTGAAGGCCGAGTTCGCCAAGTAAGCCGAGCTTAGTCGTTGAAAATGGATCAGGCCCCGTGAGGGGCCTGATCTGTTTTTGCTTCAGCCTAGATTCTCTCGCAAGCGCTTCAGTGTGCGTGTGAACACGGCCGGGTCGTCCAGTGCACGGGCCAGCACGAGGCCACCCTGGATGCCGCCGAGAATATCTTCGGTGAGGGCCTTTGCCTTAGCGCCGTCATGGCCGCATCGCTTCAGTGCCTGCGTCAGCGCCTTGGCCCAATCGGCGAAGTAGCTTTTGACAGCGCTCGCGAAGCGGTCCCGCGTATTGTCGAGGGCGAAGACGCCGACCAGGCAGACCCGGCGCCCGGCCCGGAAATACTCCTCGACCGCCGTGAACATGTGATCGATGCCGGCCTTGGGATCATCGCTGTCCCGCAAAGGTTGGTAGACATTGACCTGGAACCAGGTGTCGATCTCCACCAGCACGATGGTCGCCATCTCCTCCTTCCCACCGGGAAAGAAGTGATAGAGGCTGCCTTTGCCAAGCCCGGTCTTCTCGGTGATGACCGACAGGCTGGCGCCTTCGAAACCATGTTCCCGGAAGATCTCGCCGAGCGCGGGAACGACTGTGTCGCGCTCGGCGCGTGCCTTGCTCATTGGTGTCCGGCGATTACAGGCCGAGATCCGACAGGCCCGGATGATCGGCGGGGCGGGGCTTGCTGCGGTCCCAGTGATATTTGCGGTCTGATTCCTTGATCGGCAGATCATTGATGCAGGCAAAGCGTCGCTGCATCAGGCCATGTTCGTTGAACTCCCAGTTCTCATTGCCATAGGAGCGATACCAGTTGCCGGAATCATCGTGCCATTCATAGGCGAAGCGCACGGCGATGCGGTTGCCCTCCCAGGCCCAGAGCTCCTTGATCAGGCGATAGTCAAGCTCGCGGCGCCATTTGCGGGTGAGGAATTCGACGATCGCTTCACGGCCCTGGATGAATTCGGCGCGGTTCCGCCAATAGCTGTCTGCCGTGTAGGCGAGCGACACGCGGGCGGGGTCGCAGCTATTCCAGCCGTCTTCTGCACCACGGACTTTTTGCGCGGCAGTTTCACGGGTGAAGGGCGGGAAGGGAGGACGGGATTCGGTCATGACAGGCTCCAGTGACGAGGGGGCGGGAAAGTAATTCAGAAGTGTACCGAATGGTACAGTCTATACTTGCGCTTTGTCAACGGGCTTCGGGCACCGCCGATGCACGGTGTCAATCACGGACCAGGATCGCCGGCAAAGATGACAAACCATCAATGCGAGTATGGTTTGGATGAGGAAGCAGAACGTATTGGGTAAAAATTCCGATCCTGGCTGGAGAAGGTCGTTCTCGCGGCCGGATCCGGGCCCTATCAATCCTTTCTTTACCGGGGTTGCGTAGATCGAAAGGAAGGTTGCCAACTTCTTTCGATCAGGAGAGTGCCATGCTCAACGCAGTATCCGTCAGGGCCATCCTGCGAACGGTGATTTCAGCGCTTGCCGCGGTGATCGTCATCCTGCTCGGCCTCGGGGCCTGGAGCTCCTGGCAGCAGCTGCAAGTGGCAAAGCACATCGCCAGCGTGGCGGAGGCTTCGAGTTTCGCCTTCACCGCGATGCATAACCTCCGCACCGATCGCTCGACCACGGTGCAGTCGTTGAACGCGCCGAACCCGATCGCCGATGACACGCGCAAGCGGCTGGAGAGCATCCGCAACGAAGAAGTGCCGGCGCTCGATGCCGCTCTGGCCATGCTGCCGGATATCGATTTTCCCGAGAAGGAGTCGGTCCTGCCGGAACTGCAGCAGCTGGCTGCCAGCGTCAAGGATATGCAGAAAACGGCCTGGGATGAGATGGCAAAGGCGAAGGATGCCCGCAAGGCCGGCCTCGATGCCGATTATCAGAAGCAGTCAACGGCGTTGCTAGGCGTGCTCAACAAGGTCTCGGATCGCCTGGCTGCCGCCGTCAAGCTGCAGGATGCCTTCATCGACCAGATGCTGCTGGTGCGCCAGACCGCCTGGATGGTGCGCAATACCGGTGGCGATGCTTCGCTGATCGTTTCCAATGGCGTTGCCGGCATGAAGCTGGCGGCTGATACGCCGGAAAAATACAAGGCGGCCGTCACCGCTTCGGAGACGGCATGGGCGGCGCTGGAGGGCGTGGTGTTCGGTTCGGCGTTGCCGCCGAAGCTGCGGGCGGCGATTGATGATGCGAAGAGCGTCTATTTCGAGCCGGCTTATTCGGCGCAGCGTGACCGCATCCTGCAGACCGTGCTCTCCGGTGGCACGGCGGAAATGAACTCCGAGCAGTGGACGGTGATGAGTGTCGGCCGCCTCTCCAAGCTGCTGGCTGTTGCGGTCGCGGGCCTTGATGCGGCCAAGGAACGGGCGGCATCGGAAGAATCCGCTGCGATGCTGAACCTGATCATCCAGGTCGGGCTCCTGGTACTGGCGATCCTCGGTGCGCTCGGCAGCAACGTCCTGATCAGCCGCCGCATCGTCGGCCCCCTGCATGCGATCAAGGAGGCGATGCTGCGGATCGCTGCCGGCGATCTCGATGCCGAGGCCTCCTATCCGGGCCGGCGGGATGAAATCGGCGCGCTGGCCAGCGCGTTCGGTACCTTCAAGCAGAATGCCGCTGACAAGGCCCGCTTCGAAGCTGAGCAGCAGGAGCGGCGGGCCCAGGCGGAAGCCCGGCAGCAGGCAATCGAAGGCTATATCAATGCCTTCGAAGGGCAGGTCCGCGATGTCCTAGAGGCCGTCGGCACTGCGTCACAGCAGATGCTGGTGACCTCCGATACCATGACGCGGACGGCAGAGCGCAGCAATCAGCAGGTGCGGGCTGCGGCGGATGTATCGGAAGAAGCCTCGTCCAATGTGCAGGCTGTCGCCGCCGCTTCCGAGGAACTGTCGGCCTCGATCAGCGAGATCAGTCGCCAGGTGACCTCGGCGGCGACCATTGCCGGCCGGGCGGTGGAAGAAACCCAGGCGACCGATCGCACGGTGCAGAGCTTGGCGGAGATCGCCAACAAGATCGGCGATGTCATCAAGCTGATCAGCGATATTGCCGGCCAGACCAATCTGCTGGCGCTCAACGCCACGATCGAGGCGGCCCGCGCGGGTGAGGCCGGCAAGGGCTTTGCCGTGGTGGCGAGCGAGGTGAAGAGCCTCGCTAACCAGACGGCCAAGGCGACGGAAGACATCGCCACCCAGATCGCGGCGGTGCAAGGGGTCACCCAGGAAGCGGTCGATGCCATCAAGCGCATTGGCGGCACCATCGACAATGTCAGCGCCATCGCCACCTCTATCGCCTCGGCGGTCGAGGAGCAGGGTGCCGCGACCCAGGAAATCACCCGCAACACCCAGATGGCGGCGGCACGCACCCGCGACGTTTCCAGCAACATCGCCGGTGTCACCGCCGAGGCCAATGCGACGGGCGAGGCAGCAGGCGGCGTCAAGGTGGCGGCGGAAGGCCTCGGCCATCAGGCGGAGCGCCTGCGGAGCGAGGTGCATAACTTCCTCGCGCGGATGCGGGCTGCCTGATCCCTGTAACTTGCTGGATCTTGGATAAGGGGAAGCGGCCTGCTTCCCCTTATTTCTTTGTCGTTGCTTTGCGCCGCTTGGTCGCCCGTGCGGCCTTGATCTCGCGATCGCCCTGGGCGATCTGAAAGGCGCGCCGGCTCCACAGGCAAAGTTCGTCGGTATCCTCGAGCATGCCGGCGGGAACGGCATAATAGCCGGTCAGGGCCACTTCACGTTTGCTGGTGCGATAGGTGAAAGGCTGCGAGCCCATGGCGAGGAAAGCGTCACGCCCACTGTCGTTCACCCGCATATAAAGCGTGCCGCGGATGATGAAGGCGAATTGGACGGCATCAAGCAGTAGGCCGGTGCCGCTGAAGAAGCGCTTGGTTTCGACCGGGCCCAATTCCGCCAGGGCATCGACCAGATAATCGGCGAAATCGTCACGCACCGGTTTGGTAACGGCTGATTTGGTGGCCGTGCCGGCTGGCTTCTTTGCTGCCGCCTTGGGCGATGTCGTTTTGCTCGCTGCTTTGGTTGCCGCCCGCGCCATGCTGTCATCCTTTTTCGGAAGCGTGCGGCAGTTTAGCAAACCAAACTCATCGCACCACGTTCTTGATGAAGCGCAGCAGGGTGTTGCCCGGATTGGCATAGGCGTAAGGCTGGCTGCTGGCGAAACTGGCGGACTGACCCGCCGTCAGGCGCTGGCTCTTGCCGGCGAGGATGAGGTCGAGGGTGCCGCTGATCACCATCACCAGTTCATGCATGCCGGCTGGATCGGGTTCGGCGTCGTAGCGCTCACCGGGGGCGAGGGACCAGGACCACAATTCAACCTCTTGCCGCGCGGGGCAGCTCTCCAGCAGCCGCACCTTGCTGCGCTTGTCCTTGCCCTGCCACAGATCCACCGGCTTGTTTGCCTCACCGGGATCATAGGCCTGGGTCAGCCGGGCGAAGCTGAGATCGAGCGCCGCGGCGAGGCGATCCAGCGTCGCCAGGCTGGCATTGCCATCGCCGGCCTCGATCAAGGTGATCATGCGGCGGCTGAGGCCGGCGCGATCGGCCAGCGCCTGCTGGCTGAGGCCGAGATTCTGCCGCTGCCCCCTGATATTGCCGCCGACGATTTCCTGCAGATTTGCCATGGCACCACCCGATTGAGGAATGAGAAATATATTGCTCATATGATACTTTGCATACCCACTCGCTTTAATAGAATAGTAAAATAGGCTACGTTCCCTGCCGCTGTACTTCCATGTTCACAAGCAAGCGAGCCAATCTGGGAACTGACCAGCGGAGATGCCTCGCCTTATCGGGTGGAAAAACCTGTGGCAGTTCTTCAAGCATTTGTGGACGATTCTGCCAGTGATCGTGGCGATCGGCGATTATTTATGGCCGGATTTCTCGCGCGAGCCGACATATGGGCATCGTTCTCTTACATATGGGCCGCGGCACTGGCGGCGCCTCCCTCTATCGAATACCTAAAAATGAAGGAGGCGCAGAACTTAAGTGGGCAATTTCGCGGATGGTCTAGTGCGGATCGAGATATCAAGATCTCGCGGCTGATGCGCGTTATCAATAATTTTAAACCGCTCTCTTTCGAATTTTCCGTGAGCCGAGAGCAAGTTGATAGGCTCGTGAGGCCAACCTCTCCGCGCGGCTTGGGGAGCGCCCATTTTTATTGCACCTTTGGCGTTGTGGCGACGCTTACTAGATATGTCTCTGGTGAAGGGGTTTCGGTCCCGATCGATTTCGTCTTTGATGAACAAAGCGGCGTCAGCGAGGATATCTCAATATTCTTCAGCCTGATGAAGTCTAAACTTCCCAAGGAGGCGCGACGGTTAATTACCAGTACGCCGATTTTTAGGGACGATAAGCACTTCTTGCCGCTTCAGGCGGCGGACATGTTGGCTTGGCACCTGCGCCGCGAATATGAGGATTTCGGGGAGCGAGGTAAGCTTGAGGGCGCCAATATTCTGCGTAGCAGTTACCATATACATAGCGAGGTGCCAGAAAGCGTTTTGCAACAATGGGCCAATCACTTTAGCAAAATGCCTGGTCTCGACGGGCTTCAAACCAAGTCAGGTTGGCGCAAATTCAAACGCAGACTGCCATCCCTTATCGCCAGCGGATTTGTTCCACCTTACGGTACGCGGTGGAAGAATACGCTCTATGGTGCGCGTGAGCGCATCGCCAGATTTCTCCGCAGCTAACCCCCGAGCGGCTTGTTTGAACCGCTCGGCTTGCGACGGGCCCGGCATCTTAGTTTTGCCTTTGATTTGACGCGTTCAGAGCCGCCACAATGCGGGCAGACCGAACTGTTCGGCCAAATGCGTGCTTCTAAGAACGCATGGACCGGGCCTTCATCATGGAAATAGCCTGCTCAAAGAATAGAGGCCATGATCGCTAATTCCTCATATGCCTCACGTAAGAATACGGCCTGGGCGCATCAAGTATATTATGAGCAATATATTGCGCATAGTCGGAATGGGCAATATATTGCCCATAATATACAATCTTTCGGATCGGACCGCAGATGAGCAACACCTTCCAGCCCTTCGAATTGGAGCATTACCAGTCGCTCTATGAGCATGAGGTGGAGATCAATCTTGCCGATAGCAGCGTCAAATGCCTCGGTACCCGCGACTGGCTGACGGCGGAGGAGCAGGAGGAGCTGCTCTCGACCGGTCTCTTCTATCCGCAGGTCAACGGCACCTTGTTGCTGCGCCAGCGCATCGCTGCGCTCTATCCCGGCGCCAAGGCCGAGAATGTCTTGGTGACGGTGGGCGCTTCGCAGGCGAACGGCATGGTGGCGGCGACTTTGCTGCAGCCGGGCGATGAAGTGGTGGTGGTGTCGCCGGGCTATCGCCAGATCTGGGGCATGGCCCGCAATCTCGGCTGCACCGTCAAGGAATGGAAACTCGATCCGCAGAATGGCTGGCGGCCGGATTTCGATGAGCTCGACCGGCTGGTTACACCGCGGACCAAGCTGGTTGCGATCGTCAATCCCAACAATCCGACCGGCACCATCTTCACGGCGGAGGATTGCCGCCGCATTGTTTCCATCTGCGCGAAGCATGGCACCTGGCTGCATGCCGACGAGGTCTATTGCGGCACGGAGACGGGTGGTGGGGCCGAGACGCCGAGCTTCTGGGGCAATTATGACCGCCTGATCTGCACCAACAGTCTTTCGAAGGCCTATGGCCTCAGCGGCCTGCGCATCGGCTGGGCGGTGGCGCAAGCCGATGTCATTGAGGATCTCTGGCGCCGGCATGAATATGCGGTAATCGCCGCTGCAGCTCCCAGCATGACCCTGGCGGCAATCGCCTTGAAGCCGGAGAAGCGCCAGCGCCTGATCGAGCGGCAGCGCGACCTCTCAAAATCTGGGCGGCGCGTGTTGGAAAGCTGGCTGCGGCAGCAGGGCAATGTCTTCAGCGTACTGCCCTCGGCGGCGACCAGCCTTGGCTTCGTGCGCTTCGATCTGCCGCTCTCCGCCTTCGATTTCGCCGAGGCGATCCGCCAGGAGGCAAGCGTGTTGGTGGCACCCGGCAGCTATCTCGGTGCCGAACAGCATCTCCGCATCACGCTGGGCTATGAACCGGACAAGGTGCTGAAGGCGCTGGACCGGATCGGCGCGGTGGCGGAGAAGCTCCGCCGCGCCTAGTCGCCCCTGGCGGCAAGCGGGAAGCGTGCTGGATCGCTGAAGCGCTTCAGCACATTCCCCGTCATGCGGGCGACATTGTTGTCGTAGCTGTTATGCGCCAAGGCGCTGGCCCAGGTGATGGAGCCGGTCGAGAACACGGCGCCGCCGTTCTCGCATTCGAAGAACACGATCTCGGCCCGTACTTTATCGCAATCCATTCCATCGATGCCGGGATAGTAGAACAGCAGTTCCTCCGGGGTCAGCCCATAGATGACGGTGTGATCGACCGAGCGGGCGAGGACCAGCGCATGCGGTGGGGTGCCGAGCTTCCGATCGGCGGCATCCAGCTCAAAGCCGGCAGCTCCGCCGAGGCTGCCGAAATCGCCGATTTTCTCGTTCTGTCCGATGCCGTCGAAAATGAAAGCCGCGCGTGGCGCGAAGCTGTCGGGCAGGCGTTCGTAATGGGAGTTCTCATCGAAGCCCTCGGCGACGAAGCCGACGCCGACGAGATGCTGCGGTGCCAGGCCCTGGCTGCGCCAGAGGCCACCGAATGCGCCGTCGAAGGCGTGATAACGCTCTCCCGGTGGCACTTCATGGCAACGCGTGCCGGCCTCGCCGCGGCGGACCTCGATGGCATCGGGCCAATCCGGATGCGTCGCCACCCGCCAATAGAAGCCGTTGCCGCCGAGATACATCAGCCGCCCACCGGATTTGAGGTAATCCTGGAAAGCAGTGATCATCGGCAGCGTATGATATTCGGGATGGCTGCCGGTCATGATGCAGCGATACTGGCTGAGGAGTTCTATTCCCTCAGCATCAATCCGATCGTCGGTGATGATGTCATAGGCCTGGCCGGTCGCTTCCAGCCAGTCGATGACATGGAGATCGGCATTGAAGTTCCAGATCGCCCGTTTCGGCCTTGTGTTCAGGATCGGCCGGCGCGCGGAACTGTAGCAAGCGCCGCTGCCGTCGAGATGATAGTCGTAGAGCGAGACGCCGAAATCGCGGCGTTTCTGCAGGAAAAGCTCGGCCGGTCCCAGTTCCAGCAGGCGACCATAGGCCGGCTCGGAAAGCGGGTCCTCCCAGCCGTGATGGCTGTTGGCATAAGCGAGAAAGGTATAGGTCGAGGCCAGGAAAGCGATCGGCGCTGTCGCTGTGTTACGTGGCGGCAGGACGAAGAAGGGGACATGGTCTTCCTGCTCGGGCGTCTTGCCGCTGACGAGATGCAGGGCATAGATCCCGCTGCGCAGACCTGCCGGCACGGTCCAGGTGAAGTCCGTCTCCCAGGCCGCGTCATAGAGGTCGTCGCTATGGAAATGGATGGCACCATAGAGATCCGGCTGGTCTCGCCAGCAGGTCGTCTCACCGTGCCAGTCATGGCCGGTGACGGCGCGGGTCGGCAGGTTGATAGCGATCCCGTCGAGATTGTTGTCGGAGAGATCGCGAATATGGCGGCTGTCGATGTCGCAGCTGAAATCCCATTGCGCGATCAGCGGCAGATCGAGGTCGAAGGGATGCACGAGTACCGCTAGTTTTTCCGCCGAGGTAACACCGCGATAGATTGCCGGTGCCTCGATCTTGCCATCGAAGGCTTGCGCGGTGACAAGGCGCCTGGCCTCGATCCGATCCAGTCTGGCAGCGATCATGATGGGCGGCGTCAGGCGATCGTTGAGACTGATTGCGGTCTTTTCCCGGGCCGTTTCCAATTGCGGTCCCAGGGGGCGGGAATGAACCGGTTTGGCCTGCAGGACGAGATCGCCGCCGGGCTTCGGCAGGCTGGCCGTCAGCAGATACCAGTCATCGGTGGTCACCGGCGAAGGGAGGGTCAGAATCTGCTGGCCATTGATGCCGGTCACGCTGAGCTGTGGCCGGCCCACACCATCGAGCCGCAGGTCGAAGCCGCGTGCACCATCTTCCGCATTTGTCAGGCGTGAGATGATGGTCTGACACTGACCGGTCGCCGGCCGTGTCGGACGGATGAGAACGGCTAGGGTGAGATCGTCGAGGTCATGCGGCAGGCGATCGGCGGGGATATGAATGCAGGAACCGGTGACGATGTCCTGGCGACGGCCTGGATAGGAACCGGCAAAGTCGGCCGCGATCTCTTCCGACTTGAAGCCAGGACCATCCGGCCGGTCATCGCCACAGATCAGGCGGCGGAGCTTCGCTTGATACTGTGGGGCACCATCCTCGCAGCTCACCTTGAAGGCGATCTTCTCTCCAGGCCGCACGGAGAAGCGATCGGCATAGCCAATGATTTTCAGCATCGACGCGCTCCTAGAGGGGAAGATCCTGGCCGGTATGGTCTTTCCAGCGCAGACGGAAGACCGCCCATTCGGCCTCGGCGTAAGAATTGAATTCGTCGCCGGTGAAGGAAAGGGGCTCATGTGGCGTTGTGCCGAAGCGCGCCAGTTTCAGCTGCAGCGGCCAGGCACGGCTTTCGCGGACCAGGACGTATTTGCCGGCAAAGGGGCCGGTGCGGAAGAGATTGAGGATGCGCTGCAACTCGCCACTATGGCGGCCATACGGATTGGCGCGAAACTCCTCGGCGAGATCCAGGCGATAGACAATGCCTTTCATGACGACACCGTCACGTCGTTCATGACGCTGGTCAGACTGCGTTGCAGCTTGTCGACGATCTCCTCGATTTCGGCGCGGCTGACGATATAAGGCGGCGACAGGATGACGATATCGCCTCGCTGCCCGTCGACATTGCCGCCGACCGGATAGCAGATGAGGCCATTCTCGAAAGCACGCTCGCGCAAACGGGCGTGAAGCTTGAGATCGGGTGCGAAGGGGCGCTTGCTCTGTCGGTTCTGCACCAGCTCGACGCCCTGGAACAGGCCGCGACCGCGGATGTCGCCGACATACGGACGGTCACCCAGTGCCGCCTGCAATAGTTCGCGCAGGTAATGCCCCATCTCGGTCACATTCTGCAGCAGATGGTCGCGGGCGATCACCTTCTGTACTGCGACACCGGCGGCACAAGCAGCCGTATGGCCGGTGAAGGTATGGCCGGTCATCAGCCCGCCATGGGCCTCGAACATCACGCCGCGGAGCCGCTCATGATAGATCGCGGCGGAAAGCGGGATATAACCGCCGGCAAGGCCCTTTGCCACCGACATGATGTCGGGCTCGACACCGTCGGCTTCCAAGGCGCGCCAAGTGCCGCAGCGACCGCTGCCGCACATCACCTCATCGGCGATCATCAGCACGCCATGACGATCGCAGATTTCGCGCACCATCTGGGCATAGCCTGGCGGTGCCGGCACGCAACCACCGGCGGCACCCACCACCGGTTCGAAGATGAAGGCAGCAATGGTCTCCGGGCCACAGCGCCGGATCTCGGCTTCGAGCTGATCGGCGCAGGCCCTGGCAACTGCCGCCGGCGATGCATCGGCTGGGATATCTGCCGGCGGTCGATAGGCATTGGCTGGCGAGAGCAAAGAGGCGGGGACCAGCGCGCCTTCGAAAGCATGGCGCCGGTCGAGGAAGCCGGAGATAGCGAGCGCGCCCATGGTATTGCCATGCCAGGAGCGCTCGCGGGCGATGAAACGGCGGCGGGACATCTCACCGTTTGCGGCATGATACTGCAACGCGATCTTGAGGCAGGATTCCACTGCCTCGGAGCCGCTGGAGCAGAAGGTCATGTATTTGAGACCGCCACCGCAGCTCGCCGCCACCATGGCGGTCAATTCCTCCAGCGGATCGCTGGTGAAGGTATAGCGATAACCATGAGCGATGCGGTCGAACTGGTCCTTGATGGCGGCATTGACCTCTTCATGGGCATGACCCAAAGAGAAGACGGCCGGGCCCGCCGAGCCGTCGATATATTGGCGGCCATCCGTATCGTAGATATAACAGCCCTTGCCCCAGGCGACCTTCGGCAAAGGTGGTGCCTGCCATTCCAAGGCGCGGGCCGTTGCGGCTTGCGCGGTGGAAGAAGCTGTCTGCGTTTCAGCTGCGGGTGCGCGGGTCATCGACATATCCAATGAAAGAGCTGTAAAGCGCGGCAACCTTGTTCATGCGCTCTTCGACAGCGGGGCCGAGTTCGGCGAAGACCCCGTTGATCATCAGGTTCACCAGGCTCGCCATCTGGGCCATGGATTCCCAGACGAAATTCATCTCGGTGGGGACGGCGAAGAATTCGCTGCTGCGGCCCTCCGCCCAGTCGCAATAGGGATCGGCGATCAGGGTGACGGGAATGCCGGCAACATGCGCCTTTTCCGCCAGCAGCTTGGTCGGTCGGGAATAACGGCGCGAGTCAACCAGGACGAGACAGCTCTCGCGCGGTGCCGACAGCAAGAGTTCCGCGAAGCTGCCGCTGGAAAGATCGAGGAGATGCACGTTCGGTCGCAGATATTGCAGCTGGTGGGCGAGCAGGCTGGCGATGCCGCGTTCAGTCTGGAAGCCGCCGACAAAAACCTTGGGCATATGCGCGAGGCGGCGGATCACAGTCTGGAAGTCTGGTGTCTGGGCGATCTCATAGACACGGACCAGGCTGGCGATCTC
Source organism: Terriglobales bacterium (assembly GCA_035563795.1). Lineage (GTDB taxonomy): Bacteria > Pseudomonadota > Alphaproteobacteria > Dongiales > Dongiaceae > Dongia_B. The sequence continues at coordinate 11,777 of DATMUQ010000871.1, forward strand.
CAGTTGCAGGCTCTGCGCCAGCGGATCGCCGGTCTGTTCGGCCTGCTGCTGAAAGCCCCGCAGGCGGTCGGCGATCAGCCAATGCTTGTCGCCAAGATCATTCTTCAGATCAGCTTTGAGATCCTTGAGGCGGTCGTAGCCGAGGGCACGGCAGAAACGCCCGACCGTCAATTCACTGACCCCGATCTTGCTCGCCAGGCTGGCGCCGGTCTCGAATGGGATGTCGGCAAGATTGGCCAGGATGTAGCTCGCGATCGCATGTTCTGCCTTGGTGGCAGCGGGCAGGAAATCGGCGAGGCGGTCACGCAGGGGCTGGGTCATGAATAGCGATGAGTTATTTTTCTGACATAAATCATAGAGTGATAATTTTTATATCTCAATAGGCCGTACCAATTCTGATTTGAGGGTTTTTGCGGTGCAGAATCCACCGATTTGAGTTGCGTACCTCAAAATTTAGCGCCATGGTCGCCCTCATGTCCGATCCTGATCTCATCTTGCCTTTGCCAGAAGCGGGCGCCCTGCAATCGGGTGCCGCAACGCTTGAGCCGCCAACCCGGCTAACCCTGGTGGATGTTGCCCGGCTGGCGGGGGTGAGCCTGGCGACGGTGGACCGGGTGATCAATCACCGGCCCGGCGTCAGCAAGCGGGCCATAGCCAAGGTCGAGGAAAGCCTCGCCCAGCTGGGCTATCGGCCCGATCCGGTGGCAGCACAGCTTGCCCGGCGGACCAGCTTCCGCTTCTGCTTCCTGCTGCCGAGCGGCAGCAACAGTTTCATGCGGCAACTCGCCGAGCAGATCCGCCAGGCCGGCGACTGGCTGAAGGAGCAGCGCGCCTTCGTCGAGATGCGCGAGGTCGATGTCT
>DATMUQ010000872.1:0-7406 GCA_035563795.1 Terriglobales bacterium
CCCTGGCACTCGGCGGCACCGCTGCCTTGGCACAGGAAGATCCAGGGCCGGCCGCCTATGCCCAGGCTTTGAAGGGAAAGCGCGTTGTTCTCATTCCGCTCGCCATGGGCTTCGATCTTGCCCAGGGCTGGGCCTATTACCTGAAGAAGGAAGTCGAGGGCTTCGGCGGTGTCTTCGAAACCCGCGATCCGAACTGGGTGACGGAAGCCGGCGCCCAGGCGATCACCGAGTTGATCTCCTCCGACCCGAAGCCGGACGTGCTAGTGATCCATGCGCCCGACCTCAATTCCTATTCCAAGCTGCTGAAGAAGGCTCAGGATGCCGGCATCTATGTCATCCTGGTCGACAATCCGATGAATTTCCCGGCCGAGGCCTTTGTCGGCAGCGACTGGGACCGGCTCGGCCAGCTTGAAGCCGAGGCCGTCGTCAAGGGTTGCGGCGCGAACTCATCGAAGAAGATCGGTCTGGTCCAGGGCGACCAGGTCAATTCCTCGAGCCTTTATCAGTATAACGGCATCATGAAGGTGCTGGCGCAGCATCCGGACTTCCAGGTTGTCGCCAAGCCGGATTCCAACTGGGACGCCACCACCTCGCGTAACGTCACCACCACCATGCTGCAGCAGCATCCGGATATCTGCGGCATCATCGACTTCTGGGATGGCGATGCGACCGGCGCTTCGGCGGCGATCCGCGATGCCAAGTTGCAGGACAAGGTCTTCCTGGTCACCACCGGTGGCGGTGAGAAGGTCGATTGCGACGCGCTCAATGATGGCACCTATGGCGCCGTGGTCATGACCGAGCTGCAGAACCAGTCGCGCGACATGAACGCGATCATCAAGTTCCTGCTGCAAAGCGGCCAGAAGCCCGGGACCATGAAGACCTATATCTATACCTTGGAGAAGGCCACGACCAAGGCCGACCTTAAACCGGAGACGTGCTGGGATCTGAAGGCGCTTCAGGCCTCGCAGAAACAGTAACGAATCGCGTATCAATAAGCGGGCGGCCGGCGATCAACCGGCCGCCCGTGACGTATTTTTTCTGGATCGGATCATGACGTTCAAGGAACGCATTACACGCCTGCGCTATAATTTCATTCCCGATCACCTGATCGGCGAAATCTTGACCAAGCGTTGGATCGATAATGCTATCCCCTTCTTGGCGCTTGTCTTGACCGTGACGGTTTTCGGTACCGCCATTTCCGGTTTCTTCAAGCCGCAATCCCTGACCGATTCAACTCGGCAATTGGGCGAGTTTTCCATCCTTGTCACTGGCATGACCATCGTCATGCTGGGCGGCGGTATCGATCTCTCGGTTGGCTCAATTCTGGCGCTGGCATTTTTCGTCTCCAGTGCCGCCTTCTCGATGTTCGCCTTGCCGGTCTGGGCGGTCTTGCTGGTGGCGCTGGCGACCGGTTTTGTTTTCGGCGGCCTCAATGGTTTCCTGGTTGGTTATCTCCGGCTGCGTGCATTCCTGACGACCCTCGTCACCCTGATCATCGGCCGGGCGCTTTATGAGATTCTGCAGATCAAGTTTGCCGCGCAAATCCAGATGTCGTCAGCTTCCTCGGATGTCCTGGATTACATCGGCGATGGCGCCTTTCACGGCTTCTCGGTCAGCGTCCTTACCGCCATCGTCGTTGCCGTTATCGCTCATATTGCGCTGACCCGGTCGCGTCCCGGCTGGCACATCCTGGCGGTCGGCGGATCGCGGCGCTCGGCCTATAATTCCGGTATTCGCGTCCGTGCGACCATTTTCTCGACCTATAGTATCTCCGGCCTCTGTGCCGGCCTCGCCGGCTTCCTGATGTTCGCCCGGCTGAACGTGCCCGGCCCCGCAACCGGTCAGGGCCAGGAGATTCTGGCGCTCACCGCTGCGGTGGTCGGCGGCAATTCGCTGGGCGGCGGACGCGGTTCCATCGTCAAGGGGCTGATGGGCGCCATCATCGTTCTCGTGATGACCAATGGTCTCATCCGGCTCGGCTTCGGCACCGGCACCAACCAGATGGTGCTCGGCATCATGCTGGCTGCCGCCGTGGTGCTTGATATCCGCTGGCTGAAGAACCGCCACAAGGTACTGAACGAAGTCTATGTGGCGCCGATCCATCACCAGATGGGCGAGACGCAATCGGCGGTGCCGGGCTCGGGCACGCCCTATGCCCTCGATAACCGCCTGGAGAAGGCGGAACATATCGGCCTCGGTGAGCTGGAAGGGCCGGAAGACGTCGTGCTCGACGAGGACGACAATCTCTATTGCGGCACCCGCCATGGCGAGATCGTCCGCTTCTTCGCCCCCGACTACAAGCGCTCGGAAGTCTTCGCCCATACCGGTGGCTTCCCGCTCGGCCTGGCTTTCGACCAGGCAGGCAATCTCATCTCCTGTGTTGGCGCCATGGGGCTCTATTCCATCGCCAAGGACGGCACCGTCACCAAGCTCTCCGCCGAGACCAAGCGCTCCTGGACCTCGATCGTCGATGACGCGCGATTGCGCGATCCCAATGACTGCGATGTGGCGCCGGATGGCCGCATCTTCTTCACCGATTCGACGACGCGTTACGATGCCCATGAATGGGCGCTGGATTCGATCGAGAGCCGGCCGACCGGGCGCCTGCTCTGCTATGATCCGAAGACCGGCAAGACCACGACCATTCTCGACAAGTACCGCTACGCCAATGGTGTCTGTATCGCCCATGACGGCCAGTCGCTGTTCTTTGCCGAATCCTGGGCCTGCGCCGTGCATCGCTACTGGTTCGACGGGCCGAGGAAGGGCCAGGTCGAATGCGTCATCAAGGACATGCCCGGCTATCCCGACAATATCAACCGTGCCTCGGACGGTACCTATTGGATGGCCTGGCTAGGCATGCGTACGCCGAGCTTCGATCTGGCGCTGCGCCATCCCAGCTTCCGCAAGCGTATGACACGCCGTCTGCCGCAGGATGAATGGCTGTTCCCGAACATCAATACCGGTGGCGTGGTCAAATTCGATGACAGCGGCAAGATCATCGAGACCATGGGCGACCTCACCGGCAATGCGCATCCGATGGTGACCTCGATGCGCGAGCACAAGGGCTGGCTCTATGTCGGCGGCATCCTTAACAACCGCATCGGCCGCTATCGCATTCCCGGTGCCAACGAAAGTTGGACGGGGCTCAGCTCCTATTGGGGGAAACGGTCATGATCTTCGATCCGATCCTCGATTTCTTCCGCGGCAAGGCGGTCACCATTCCGCCGATGGACGGCGCCCTGAAGCCGAACACGGCCCTGGAAGAAGCCAATCTGGTTTCCGAAGTGCCGGTGCCGGACAACCTGGTGGTCGATGAAGAGGCGATGCTGTTCAGTAGCAATAACCGCCTGTTCTCGGTGCCGGCGGAATCGGAAGTGCGGGCGAGCCAGCTGGCGCGCTTCGAGGTGCCGATCACGGCGCTCGCAGTCTCGCCCGGTGGCCATATGGCGATCGGGCTCGATGACGGCCAGGTCTTGGTCTGGGACGGGCTCGGCGAGAAGCGCCCGGTCAAATTGCCGGCCGGATTCTCCTGTCCGACGGCGCTGGCTTTTGCCGACGAAGCGACACTGGTGATCGCCCAGGGCTCCAGCCGCAACAAGCCCGCCGACTGGGCGCTCGATCTCATGCAGAAGAATGCCAGCGGCGCCGTCTGGCGCGTGGCGCTCGACAATGCTGGCGGCAATGATACGGCAACGCGCCTCGCCAGCGATCTCGCTTTCCCCTATGGTCTGCTGCTGCGCGAGAATGGCGAGGTCATCGTCAGCGAGAGCTGGCGCCATCGCCTGTTGTGGCTCCACGGTGGCGCTGTGCAGCCGATCCTCTCCAAGCTGCCCGGCTATCCGGCGCGCCTCACCCCGGCGGGCGATGGCGGTGCCTGGCTCACCTTGTTTGCGCCGCGCAACCGCATGATAGAATTCGTGCTGCAGGAAGATGCCTATCGCCGCGACATGCTGGCGGAAGTGCCGCGAGAATTCTGGATCGCGCCAGCGCTTTCCTCCGGCAGCAGCTTCCTTGAGCCGCTGCAATGCGGCGGCGTGAAGACGATGGGCGTGCACAAGCCTTGGTCGCCCAGCCGTTCTTACGGCCTGGTCGTACGCCTGGACAAGAACCTGCAGCCGATCGCCAGTTTCCACAGCCGCTCTAATGGCCGTCGTCATGGCGTCACTTCGGTGGTGGAATTCGCCGGCGTGCTGGTGGTGGCGGCGAAAGGCGGCAATGCCCTGTTGGCCCTACCGGATGTCGCCTATCTCGGTCTCGACAAGGCGGCGCGTGCCGCGGCTGTTGCCGGCAAGGCAGGAGAACGCCAGTGAGCACGACATCCGTGAGCAATATTCTTGAGATGCGCAAGATCACCAAATCCTATCGTGGCGTGCCCGCGGTCAAGGAGATGGATTTCGATCTGCGCCAGGGCGAGATCCATGCCCTGCTGGGCGAGAATGGTGCCGGCAAGTCGACCCTCACCAAGCTGATCGCCGGCGCGGTGGAACCGAGCAGCGGCACCATCACCTATAAGGGCGAGCAGGTGCAGTTCGCTTCGCCCTTCGAAGCCCTCAACAAGGGCATCGCCATGGTGTTCCAGGAGACCAGCCTGGTGCCCTCGATGACGGTGGCGCAGAACCTCTATCTCGGCGAGGAGAAGTTTCTCAATCGTTTGCGGGGCGTCTATATCGCCGCCCAGCAATTCCTGCAGTCACTGAATTTCCCGGTCGATCCCGCCGCCACCGTGGCGAGCCTTGGTGCTGCCAAGCGGCAGATGGTTGAGATCGCCCGTGCAGTGCATCACAACGCAGAAATCATCATTTTCGACGAGCCGACGGCGACCCTGACGCCGGAAGAGAAGCGGCATTTCTTCGCCCTCATGCGGCGCCTGAAAGCGCGCGGCGTCTCTATCATTTTCATCAGCCATGCCCTGGAAGAGGCGCTGAACCATGCCGACCGCATCACCATCATGCGCGATGGCGAGCTGGTGGTGACGGGCGATTGCAAGGATTTCGACCGCGAGAAGGTGGTGCGCGCCATGGTCGGTCGCAGCCTCTCCGAGGAGCTTTATGGCGAGCGGCGGGAAGAGGAGCATCTGCGCCGCCCCGGCAACAAGGTGCTGTCGGTGCAGGACATCTCCATGAGCAATGTCGTGCGCAACAATTCCTTCTCGATCTATGAGGGCCAGATCACCGGCGTCTTCGGCTTGATCGGCTCCGGCCGCACCGAGACCTTCAAGGTGATATCGGGCATCTATAAGCGCGATTTCCTGCGCGGCGGCGATATCGAGCTCAATGGCAAGCCGGTGCGCTATTACGTGCCGCGCGAGGCGGTCCAGGACGGCATCATCTATGTGACCGAGGACCGCAAGGTCGAGGGCTTCTTCGAGACCATGTCGATCGCCGAGAACCTCTATGCTGGATCCCTGGCAGCCGGGCTCAACAAGAAACCCTATATCAGCCTCCGGGAAATGGCCGAGATCGCCAAGCAATGGACTGGCGCCCTCAATGTGAAGGCGATCAACGACAATGCCCGCGTGGTCGAGTTGTCCGGTGGCAACCAGCAGAAGGTGGTGATCGGCAAGGGCCTCATCCAGAAGCCCCGCATCGTCATCTTCGACGAGCCGACCCGCGGCGTCGATGTCGGCGCCATCGCCGAGATCCACCAGCTCATCAACAAGCTCGCCGATGCCGGCCTCGCCGTGATCGTCATTTCCTCCTATCTGCCCGAAATCATGAAGCTCTCCGACCGCATCCTGGTCTGCCGCCAGGGCCGCATGGTCGAGGAATTCTCACCCGTCGAGGCGACCGAGGAAAAGATCATGTATGCGGCGGTGCATTGAGGGCTGGCTATCGCGCCTGAGGTTGCTGCGCTATCCTGGCGGCGATGCGCCGATATGGCACCGCCTTTGGAGTCTGCCTGCTTGCCCCAACGTCCCTTGCCGCCGCTGAAAGCCCTGCGTGCCTTCGAGGCGACGGCGCGGCTGCTCAGCCTCACCAAGGCGGCGAATGAGCTCTGTGTCACCGAGCCGGCGGTGAGCCAGCAGGTGAAGCAGCTGGAGACTTATCTGCGCCGGCCGCTTTTCATCCGCCGGGCGTGGTCGCTGGAATTGACGCCGGCAGGCGAGCTGCTGTTGCCGGTGCTGAGCGACAGCCTCGACCGCATTTCCGAGCTGACCACCTCGATCCGCAACGGCACCGTGCGCCAGACCTTGCGGGTGCAGATGACGCCGCATCTCTCGGCGCGCTGGGTCCTGCCACGCCTCGGCCGCTTCATCGCGCAATTGCCGCATATTGAGCTGGCGACCCGGCATTCCTATGAACAGATCGATTACATCAAGCCCGAGGTTGATATCGCCCTTGCCTGGGACGACCATACCTGGCGCAAGGCCAAGGCGGAACCGTTGATGCATCTTGGCTATCTGCCGATGTGCAGCCCGAAGCTGATGAAGAAGGGTGTCGCGCCCATCGACCTTCTCAAAGGCAATACCCTGCTGCAGGAACGCGACACCTCGCTCTGGGCCGATTGGCTGAAGGCGGCGGACCTGCCGACACCGGAATTTCGCAAGACCGTCGTCTTCGACAACTACGACGTGACGGTCTCTGCGGCGGTGCAGGCGCAAGGCATCGCCATGCTGATGTATCCGATGTTCACCGATCTCATCGAGCGCGGCGATCTCGTTTTGCCTTTCGGCACCGCGACCTATGTGCCGATCACGCTCTATCTGCTTTATCCTGAAAGCTCATTGGCGCGCGACGAAGTACGCCTGTTCCGCGACTGGATCACCCAGGAAGTGGCGGCGGATGAACGGCTGAAGGCGCTGGAGCGTTAGTGTTTCAGTCCGGCAGGTATTGCCGGCTCCAGCTCTCGCTGACCACACCATCGCGCAGCAAGGTCCCAATGGCAGCCGCGTCATAGCCGAGTCTGCCGAGGATAGTACGTGTGCTGGCGCCATATTTCTCCGCTGGTGCCAGTTTGACGCGCTTGCCTTCTGTCGGGCGAATGGCGCTGGCGGCGGCCTGGCTCACCTTGTGTCCGCTGGGATGATCGGGGTGATGGTCGAAGCGGAAGCTGCTGTCGGTATCGCCCGCACCATCACGCCAGGCCGCCAGTGAGCCGATAGCGACGGCGGCGATTCCCATCTCCCGCAGATGCATCAGCCAATGCTGGCGCGTGGCCTGGCGGAAGCGGTCCTCCAGCTGCCAGGGGTGATCCACGGCGACGAGGCGTGCAAGCATCGGCCATTGTTCACGCTTGGCCGCCAGGAAGAGCCAGCCGTCGCGCGCGGCATAGCAGCGATAAAGCGGACCATCGCCTTGCGCCTTGGGGCCGCGCGGCTCGTCATGCGGCGGGCGGCCCTCATAGTGATACATGAAGGGTGCTTGGATCAGCTGGCCGGCGGCCGCCAGCGAGGTGCGGGCGAGGCT
>DATMUQ010000873.1:0-2600 GCA_035563795.1 Terriglobales bacterium
CCGGATGTCGATGCCGTTTCCATCTGCACGCCGCCTAATGTACGCCATGGCATCACCCGGACGGTGCTGGATGCCGGTCGGCATGCTCTGCTGGAAAAGCCGACCACGGCCACGACCTCGGAACTGACCGATCTCATCACCCATGCCGCGGCGACCAAGCGGGTGATCTATACGACCTGGCATTCGCAATATAATGCCGGCGTCGATACGGCGAAGAAGTTGCTCAAGGGCAAGCGACTTGCCAAGCTTCATGTCGAGTGGAAGGAAGATGTGCGGCGCTGGCATCCCGGCCAGGAATGGATCTGGCAGGCCGGCGGCTTCGGCGTCTTCGATCCCGGCATCAATGCGCTCTCGATCGTCACCCGCATCCTGCCGGAACCGGTTTTCATCGCTGATGCGAAGCTGCTCTTCCCGGCCAACCGCGACACGCCGATCGCCGCCGATCTGCGCTTCAAGACTGCGCAAGGCGGTAACGCGGATCTGCATGCCGAATTCGACTGGCGCCAGACCGGACCGCAGACCTGGAACATCACCATCGCCACGACCGATGGCCAGGTGCTGGCCCTGACCGACGGCGGTTCGAAACTGGCGGTCAACGGCAAGCCGGTGGTGACCGAGGCCCTGGCCGAATATGAGGCGATCTATGAGCGCTTTGCTCATCTCCTCGATCACCAGGAGAACGACATCGATGCCGCACCCCTGCAACTGGTGGCCGATGCCTTCCTGGTCGGCCAGCGGGCCGTGACGGATAGCTTCGACTGGTAGCCGCAACTGATCGTTATCCATCCGGACAGCCATGCCGGATCTGATGTCGGCGTGTCGGGCAGCAAGCCTTTATATGTTAACCTCATATCCTAACTGGTGCCTAGCAGACCGCGCGAATCTCTGAGAAGATAAGGCTGTGCGGCGCTCGGGGGATCGAATGCACCAGCTTCAGAGAATATCAGCCGCAGTTCCGTTATCTGCCGGAGCACTCCTCTGCGTGGCTGCCTGGGCTTCTGCGCGGGGTGATGCGAGATGAACGACCAGTGGCTTCGGCAGCATGCTATGGTCAGACCAAACAATCGGATCCAAGCAGGTAGAGCAGGGCCGAGGGAATCTTGCGTCGGCTAACGCTTTATCTGTCGGTTGCGCTCGTTATATCGGGCTCGGCGGCGATCGCGCTGAGGGTCTACTTTCACGATTTTCAGCTCTGTCAGCAGGCATATTTCAGGGACGATACCCTCAACACCATCGCCTATTGCCGGAAGCCTTCCGTTCTCAACTTCTATTTCAACCATCAGAGGGCTCTTGCCCATGAATATCTGGGTGCTGGCTACTCGGGTCTGAACCAGTACGAGCTGGCGATTGATGAGGAAACGAAGGCGATTTCCATCGAGCCCGGAAGGTGGGGCGCTTACGACTTGAGGGCCATCGCGTACTATCGCAGGGAACAATATGACGAGGCTATATCGGACCTGAAGGCTGCAATCGCATTGCGGCCGAACGACGCTTCGAACTATCACAATCTGGCTTTGGCGTTCGAACGCCAGTGGAAACTCGATGCGGCAATAGATGCCGTCTCCGGTGCAATTCGACTAACGCCCAAGGAGCCTCTTGAATATGAGTTCCGCGCGGGGCTTTACGGTCAAAAAGGCGCCTATGACTTAGCCGTAGCAGATTACAACCGCGCCATCGAGTTGCATGGCGCAGATGTTATTCCCTATATCGGGCGCGCACTGGTCTATGCTGCGCAACATAGGTTCAGCCGTGCAATAGTGGATGCGCGACAGGCTCTCAGACTGAGGGCAGAAGACCCAGATGCACATTCCGCGCTTTGCAGATATCTGGATGCCTCGAAGGCATCAGGTGACGCGATGGGCGATTGCGCGATGCTCACGGACAAGGCTTATCCCCGCCAGGTTGAAAGCAAGCGCGATGAATTGCTTGCGCAAGGCGCGAAAGAGCTTGGACAGGGCCACGTTGAGGCGGCCTATAAGATCCTGCGACCTCTCGCCAATGAGGGAAACCCCGAAGCGCAGCGGGACATCGGCATCATGTATCAATATGGAACCGGCGTGCCCCGAGACAAGACGGAGGCCATGCGGTGGTACCTCAGGGCCGCCGCGCAGGGAGATTATCTGGCCCAGAATTGGGTTTCGACTATGTACTATTTTGGAGAATCCGGTGTCGCCCGCGACCGGATCGAAGCTATGAAATGGCAGCGCATCATGGCCATCGAAGGACACGGCGATGGTCAATATAGCTTGGGGGTCTATTACGAGAATGGCGATGGCGTTCCACAGAACAATGTACTTGCCTATATGTGGTATGACTTGGCGTTGCGCGCGCATGCGGAATCCTACGATCCAGCCGCCGAGGCGCTTGATAAGCTGGGTAAAGAGATGACGGAAGCGGAAATTGAGCACGCTCAATATCTGGCCGCGAAATGCCGAAATAGCGACTATAAGGATTGCGGCGACACCGCCGCTGGTCAGTAATCGATTTCGCCTATCCGGCCTAGCCGAGCAAGCTCACGCAATGCCGGGCGATGACGCCTTCCTCGTCGGTCGGAACGACCAGGACCGGCAGTGAGTCTGGCCGGGAAATCACCGTGCCTT
>DATMUQ010000874.1:0-2064 GCA_035563795.1 Terriglobales bacterium
GAGGGGCAAGGGAGTTCAGCGAGTGTGTCGCAAGCGTCACCGCAAGTCCGCTCGATAGTACCGATAATCTCGACTCTTGCGACAGCGTTCCCTCTCCCCTCGCGGGAGAGGGACAGGGTGAGAGGGGAAGCGAAGACTCTCAGTCCAGAATGTCAGCGCTCGTCCTCGCGCCCGCCTTCGCCACCGCCAAGCTCGATGCCCGCCCCGATCAGGATCTGCGACGTCGCCCCGAGATGGCTGGTCAGCAGCGAGACGGCGAGATCGGCGTCGCGGTTCAAAGCGGCATCCAGAATGTCCTGATGCTCCTGCCCGACATTGCGCTCGGTGGTGCCGAGCGGAATCGACAGCCGGCGATAGCGTTCACTTTGGGCATAGAGCTGGGCATGCAACCGCAACAGCCAGGGACTGTCACCGCCCGCCACTAGGGCGGCATGAAAGGCGGCATGGGCCTCGGCCCATTCATCATCCGCCCGCATCGGGTCGGAAGCGACGCGTTCTGGCATGCGCGAGAGACGATGGAACGCCGCCACCAGATGTGCCTCCCAATCGACGGTACCGACGGCGATCGCCCGGCGCAGGCAGAGGCTCTCCACCTCGATCCGCACCATGGTGAGATCCTTCAGCTCTGCCATCGAGATGGGTGCCGCACGAAAGCCCCGCTGCGGCTCTGCCACCACGAGGCCTTCCGAGGTCAGCCGTGACAAGGCCTCGCGAATGGCCCCCAGACTGACCTCGAAGCGGCTGCAGAGATCCTGAATCTTCAGGCGGCTTCCCGGCAGGATGCGGCAGGAGAGCAGGTCCGCCCGTAGCCCCTCATAGGCCCCCTGCGTGAGATTCTTCTGCGCCGAATTAGGTACGCTGTCCCGAGCCATCTCCACCCCACACCGCCCGGATTCCAACCGCCGTTCAGCCGTCGGTTGATCCGTTTGATATATTATCATCCTTACTAATAGATTATAGTAATAAAATATATTTTTGTTTGACAAATATAATCCATCTGCGAAGCTTAATCAAAGCGGACCGGTTGCGAGAACGAGTGCGACGATGATCGACGTGCGTGGCGTGACGAAATCTTTTCCGACCAGGGATGCGGGCCGCGGCCTAGCCGCCGTCCATGCCCTGCGCGAGGTCGACGTCCAGATCGGCAGCCATGAATTCTTCACGCTGCTCGGCCCGTCCGGCTGCGGCAAGACCACCTTGTTGCGACTGATCGGCGGCTTCGAGATGCCGAGCGCCGGTGCCATCCTGATCGACGGCAAGGATGTCGCGGCGCTGCCGCCGCAGAAGCGGCCGGTCAACACCGTGTTCCAGAACTACGCCTTGTTCCCGCATATGACGGTGGCCGAGAATGTCGCCTTCGGCCTCGAGATGTGCGGCTGGGCGCCGGCTGACATCGAGGCGCGGGTACGCGAGGCCCTGGATATGGTGCGCCTCACCAGCTTCGCCAACCGTAAGCCGAACCAGATGTCCGGCGGTCAGCAGCAGCGTGTCGCTCTGGCGCGCGCCTTGGCACCGAAACCAAGCGTCTTGCTGCTCGACGAGCCGCTTTCCGCTCTTGATCTCAAGCTGCGCAAGGAGATGCAGGCGGAACTCAAGCGTCTGCAGCGCGAGACCGGCATCACTTTCGTCCTCGTCACCCATGACCAGGAAGAAGCCCTGGCGATGTCGGACCGGATTGCCGTCATGCGCGACGGCAAGATCCTGCAGATCGGCAGCCCGGCTGATATCTATGACAATCCCAATTGCCGCTTCGTCGCCGATTTCATCGGCGAGGCCAATCTCATCCCGGGCTCCGTGCTAGGCCGTTCCAGCGCCCTGACCGTCGCCGTCCGGCCGGAACGGGTGACACTGGCGGCATGCGGCGATGTCAGCAACTACCGCAGCAGCGGCACCGTCGCCGCCGTCACCTTCCTCGGCCTCGACACGCTCTATGAGGTGACATTGCAATCGGAGATCAGGCTGCGGGTCCGCATCCGCGATCGCCAGGCGGCATTCCAGCCCGGCGATGCCGTGGCGGTCGGCTGGCCCCAGCATGTCGAACGGGAATTGCTGCAGTGAGCGGCA
>DATMUQ010000875.1:0-4728 GCA_035563795.1 Terriglobales bacterium
GAACCGACCACAGCCGAGACGATCTGCGATACCAGGCGTGTCCGCCGCGGACCCATTGTGTCGAACAGGATGGCCGTCAGGATCAAGGCAAAGCCGCTGGTGGCGCAGGCCCCGGCGACCGCCAGTCCGAAAATCGACAGCCAGTGGCTGCCGCCATGACTCATCAGCACATTGACGAAGGGGACCAGGACGAAACAGATCATGGCCAGAGTCGTCACGGCGGTATTGCCGATGCGGAGCATGAAGATGAGCCGCAACGAGACCGGCGAGCTGGCCAGCAGATCGAGATCGCCTTTCACGTAGAACAGCCGGGTGACCCGTTCCAATGCCTGCGACAGCATCAGCATGAGGACGAGCAGGATGGTGCCGGTCAGCGGAATGTAGATATCCAGATCGGCTGCCGGCGTTTCAGCGGCATAGCCGCCGACCATGCCGTAAGCGAGCACATGCATGAAGACAAAGGCGATCGCCATCACCAGCACGACCGTACTGAGGCGCCAACGATGTCCGGCCGTCAGGATATGCGCCAGGTCGCGGCGGGCGAGGCGTGCTTCATGCCGGAGCAAGAGAAGGGCGACCTTGAACAAGGCGGTGAGACCGCCCGCGTGGGTCGCGGCCATGTCACCGAGCTGCAGGGCAGCGGCGGGGGTTGGCCGCGGACTGGTTTCGATGGGCCCCGCCATTCGGCTCAGGCCTCCGCCGCGTCATTTGGTGTTTCGCTCTCGGCCGTCAAGGTCAGGAAGACATCTTCCAGGCTGGTCTCGCCGCGGCCGACGCGGGCGCGCAAATCCGCCAGCGTTCCTTCGGCAATCAGGCGGCCGCGGCCAATCAGGCCGATGCGATCGGCCATGCGTTCCGCGACTTCCAGGATATGGGTGGTCATCACCACCGTGCTGCCCTGGTGGACCCGGTCTTTCAGCACATCCTTGACCAGGCGAGCGGCCCGCGCATCGAGGCCGGTCAGGGGCTCGTCGAGAATGATCAGCTTGGGATCGTGGACCAGCGCCCCGGCGAGAGCCACTTTCTGCCGCATGCCTTTGGAAAAATCCTCGCAGCGCTCATCGGCCTGGGCGGTGAGATCGAGCACCGCAATGAGGTCACGCGCCCGTTTCGCCGCCGCGGCAGGGGCGACACCCCACAGCCCGGCGACGAAGACCAGATATTCCATCGGCGTCATCTTGTCGTAAATCATCGGCTCGTCGCTGACCCAGGCGGTGATCCGCTTGGCAGCGATTGGATCCTTCAGGGCGTCGATCCCGAAAATGCCGACGGCGCCGGAATCCGGCCGCATCAACCCGGCAACGATGCGCAGCGTCGTGGTCTTGCCGGCGCCATTGGGTCCGAGCAGGGCATAAAACTCACCCTGGGCAACGCTGAAGCTGAGGCCATCCACCGCTGGCTGCTTGAACCGCTTGCGCAGGTCGGCAACCTGCAGGGCTGGCGCGAGCCCGGCCGCCGGTTGCATTCTCTGGTTCGCCGCGATCTGATTCATCCGGACTGAAACCCTTTTTGCCCTGTTACGCTGGCCATGCCCGGGGCACCGTCGCGCGTCATGCGCCGAGCCTACCTGACTGTGCCGGTAACGATACCGCGTAATGCCGCGAGGTCAACTTGGCGGGCGAGGGTTGAGATTTGGTTGATGAAAGATAAAGATTGAGGCGTCTGCTGCAGCCGGGCCGGGCAAGACCGGCCGTCAGTGAACGCCCCTGGTGGCAGCGCATCAGCTAAGATCGGTCAGCCCCGAGAGATCCGCCAACCGCTAGGCGGCCTTGATCGCAGACAGGAAGGTTTCGACCTTGCGGCGCAGGGTGTCGGATTGTTGCGAGAGCTCACTGGCGGCACCCAGCACCTCTTCGGCAGCGGCGCCCGTCATGCTGGCAGCCTGCGAGACGCCGGCGATATTGGTGCTGACCTCCTGGGTGCCGGCCGCCGCCTGCTGGACGTTGCGGGCGATTTCCTGGGTCGCGGCACCCTGTTCCTCGACCGCGCCGGCGATGGTGGTGGCAATGCTGTTGATCTCGCCGATGGTTTGCCCGATCGACTGGATGGCCTTGACCGCTTCGCCCGTCGCCTGCTGGATCCCGCCGATCTGCGCGGCGATTTCTTCGGTCGCCTTGGCGGTCTGGTTGGCGAGGCTTTTGACCTCGCTGGCGACGACGGCAAAGCCCTTGCCCATCTCGCCAGCCCGGGCCGCCTCGATCGTCGCATTGAGCGCCAGCAGATTGGTCTGGCTGGCAATGTCATTGATCAGGCTGACCACCTCGCCGATCTTCTGCGCTGCTTCGGCGAGGCTCTTCACCTGGGCATTGGTGCGGTTGGCATCCTCGACGGCCCGGCCGGCAATCTGGGCCGATTGCGTGACCTGGCGGCTGATCTCGGAAACCGAGGCGGACAGCTCCTCGGTCGCCGTGGCCACCGTCTGCACATTCATCGAGGCTTCTTCCGAGGCGCTGGCAACCACAGTCGACTGACGCGAGGTCTCCTCGGCCGTCGAGGTCATCGAGGAGGCCGTTGCCTGCATCTCGGTGGTGGCAGAGGCGACGGTCCGCAACACATCGCTGACATCGTTGTCGAAATCATTGGTCAGCCGCTCGATCAGGCGGGCCCGTTCGGCACGCCGGCGCTGGGCCTCCAACTCCTGGGCAGCCAAGGCTTCCGCCTTGATCATGTTGTCCTTGAAGACGCCGAAGGCGCTCGCCATTTCAGCGACCTCGTCACGGCCAATGACCGGGACGGAGACGGACTTATCGCCGGAGCTGAGGCGCTTCATCGCATCGGCGAGGGCCACGACGGGACGGCTGATGCCCCGGCCGATGGCCCAGGCGAGCAGCAGCATGATCACGCCGATGACAACCACCGTCACCAACATCATGGTCCGGGCGCGATTGTCGATCTGCTGCATTTCCGCCCGGGCGGCATCGAAGCGGCCGTTGGCGGATTGTTGGATGGCAGCCAGGATCGGCTCGGCATCGGCATAGGCCTGGCTCATGGCGGCCAGCTTATCCTTGATCGCCAGATCGAGCTTGGCCATTTCAAGGAAGGCGGCGAGATAGGTGCCCGACAGGCTCGTCAGTTTCTCCTGCGCATCCGCGGCGAGGCTCGACTGCTTGACCAAGTCGTTGAAATGCGCCTGTTCCTTGCTGAGGTTGTCGGCATAGCTCTGGTCTTCGCGGGCGATGAAGTCCTTTTCATGGCGCCGCATCATCAGCATCGAGATCATCAGCTGCGGATCATTGTTGGATTGCAGCGCCGCTTCGATTTCATGGACCGCGCCGCGCAGCTTGCCGAGCAGGCCGCTATCCGGCTTCAGCCCCATGGTGATCACGTCATTGGCGACTTCATTGAACTTGGCGTCGTAGGCGCTGTAGAGGTCCTGCATCTTTTTCAGCTGCGCACCGTCATCGGCGTTGATGGCGGTAGCAAGGGTCTTGGTCTCTTCCGCGATCTTGGCGCTGGTCTGGGCATGCAGGTCGGCGAAGTTTTTGTCCTTGCGCAACAGGAAATCCTTTTCGCGCCGGCGCGCATTGAGGAAGTCCTGCGAAATGTTCTGCACCGTGATGTATTCGGCGAGAGCGGCATCGCGTTTTGCCGAAACACTGCTTCTGATGCTGTCGGTGATCAGCAGTGCGGCGAGGACAATGGCGAATCCCAATAGGGCAACGCCGGCGATGGCGAGAATCTTGGTGCCAATCCGTATGCGCGCGAGCAGGCCTGTCATGATGCCCTTCCGGTCCGATCAATTGTCGCAGTGGGAACCGGCCAAGCAGGTGACGATGTTCCCCGTCCCTGGGCAATGCGGCTGAGCGTCATAAAGCGGCTCTGCCGCCGGCCAGAGCAGACAAAGCCTAACAGCCAGTTATTAAAGGCTGGATAAGAGAAACGATGGCGCAACGGCCACCAAACACCGTAACCGCAGAAATCGTAACTATTCTAGGAATTGCGATCTAGGCATGCAGTCGGAAACGGCACGCACGCGCTTCGTGCCGGTATCAGGGGAGAGGAATCATGCCGCGATGTCATGAAGCGGCAGTGCTTCATCGGCGAGATAGGTGCGCAATTCCTCGAGCAATTCCAGCAGCGCCGGTTTGCTTGCCGCCTCGGCACGCACCACCAAGGCTGCCTGGGTATTGGAGGCGCGCAACAACCACCATCCACTGTGGCGCCGGACCCTGACACCATCCGTCATGTCGACATCGGCACCTTGCCGCCGGAGGCGATCGGCGACCCGCGCCACCACGGCAAATTTCCGCTCCTCGCTGCAATCGAGCCGGATCTCCGGCGTATTGACTGCGGGAGCCAGCCTATCCGCCAATTGCGCCAGCGACAGGCCTTCGCGCGCCATGACCCGCAGCAGGCGGATGGCGGCATAGAGCGCATCGTCAAAGCCGTAATAGTCATCGGCGAAGAAGATATGGCCGCTCATCTCGCCGGCCAGTTTCGCCTGCATCTCGATCATCTTGTTCTTGATCAGCGCATGCCCGGTCTTCCACATCAGTGGCGACCCGCCGAGCCGGGCGATTTCATCGAACAAGGTCTGGCTGGCTTTGACATCGGCGATGATGGTGGCGCCGGGATGGGCGCGGAGCACGTCGCGGCTCAGGATCGCCAGCAGCTGGTCGCCCCAGATGATGCGGCCTTGCCCATCGACAGCGCCGATCCGATCGCCATCACCATCGAAGGCGATGCCGAGGTCGAGCTTGTGGTCGAGGACGGTCTGCTGCAACTGGC
>DATMUQ010000876.1:0-2437 GCA_035563795.1 Terriglobales bacterium
ATAGATCGGCATGCCCTGGGTGTAGTGCACCAGCTTTGCATCGCTGCGCGGGGCATCATAGCCGACCAGATGGTTCCAATGGCCCGGAACGCCGCCGACCAACTCAGGCGCCAGCCAATCCATGGTGTGCGGCGAGCGGCAGCGCTGCGGGTCCTCGACATAGTCCGGGGTCAGGATGCGATTGGCCGGATGACCGCAATTGAACAGGATCATGCTGGCCCATTCGAACTTCTTCTCGTTCTTCGAGACCATTGCGGCGTAACGGTCATCGGCCAGCGCAAACAAGCCGGCAACATCGTCCAGTGCGAGGAAATCGATATCGAGGAAGAGAGCCCAGCCCTGGAAGTCGCACAACCAGGGAACCAGGAAACGGCTGAAGGTGAAGGGCGTCAGTCCCTGGCGGGTCATCGGCAGGGTCGGCAGGACCAGGGGCGAAATCGCCAGCGGCTTGGAACTGCGCCGAAATAGGCTGAACTGCAGCACGTTATAAGCAACCGCCTGGCGGTGATCGTAGCCGATGAAGATGCGCAGAGGCTGGTTGCTTGGGTGGTCCATGGTCAAATCCAATTGCGAGGTGATCAGGCCGTCAGGCTGCTCAGAACGCCGGTCAGCTTGTCGGTGGCGCTGGTGCCGATCGGCGGCAGGTTCTGCAGATCGCTCACGGCACCGGCCAGGGAAGAGGTCAACGTGTCGACCGAGGAGTTCGCCGCCAGGCCGTAAGGATCGGCGGTTTTGTCGACGCCCTTCTCGACGGTGTCATAGTCGTTCTTATACAGGCCCTGGCTCAGCTGAATGGCGTAGTTATAGGCATTCTGCTGATTGACCTTGCTGTCGTCCTGGCGGGTCACACGGAGCACATATTTCCCGGACTGCAGGTTGAAGGTACCTGCCTGCAACTGCTGAAAGTTATCATAGGCGGAGCCGGCATCGGGCGATGAATCGGCAATCGTATTGCCGCTCTTGTCGATCACCTGAAAGCGCACATCGGTATTGTCGCTCGCATTGTCGGTCAAGACACCGAGCTTGGTCGGTCCGCTGGTCGAAGCGGTAAAGGTGAAGAAATCGGCCGGGTCATTCTTGTCGAGCGAGCTGAACACGTTCAGACGCGAATAGTTCTGACGCAGGATTCCGACATTGCGGGCCGTCATCCGGTTATCGATCTGGACGTCATTCGTCTGCTTCTGGAAATCCTGGGTCTTGATATTGTTCTGCTGCGCGGCTAGGTCCATTGCCGCGACCTGCTGAGAGAGGGCATCAAGCGAGCTCGAGGCGCTGGAGTTGCTGCTGCTGGACGAGGAGCCCGAGGTGGCGCCGAACAATGAATTGGTCGTCGAGGAAGAGTTGCTCAGGCTCGAGCTCAACACGCTGCTGGCGGCTGGGGTGATGGCAGTGCTCATCTTGCTTCCTCGTCTGCGGCCGCCTTGGTCGGCGGCCCTTAGATTGACACCCGCATGATCGGGCGGGCCGGTTCGTGAATAGGCGGCTTCGGCGCTGCTGCCTGGGCCGGGTTCGGCAAGCGGGCGGCGCTATCGGCCGGCAGGTCCGGCTTTTGCGCCAGGCCTTCGGCGATCGCCCGGTTGATGTCGAGGATCGGCTGGATCTTGCTGCCGTCGAGGTCGGCAAGGCGCTGCATGATTTGGCGATCGACCATGATCGACAGCGCCAGCACATTTTGCCGGACATCCTGGGGCAGGGGACAATCGGGTTCGATCAGGGCGGCCTGGAAGATGGACCAGAGCCGCTGATTGAGCCGCAAGGCTTCGCGCATCGACACGCCCTTGTCGTCGGCCTTGGAGGCGACGATCAAGCGCCGGGAAGCTTCGCCCAAGGCCCAGGCCTCGGTGCTCCGCGGGTCGGCGGCGGCCGGCTTACTGCTATACCCGATCGGCTGTTTCATCAATTTCTCCGCCGGGATCAAGCTGGTCTGCCGTATCAAGGGAGGGTGTTTACTCTCCCTAGAAAAGCTTGGCCGTAAGCTTGAGGGCCCGATAGTAGTCCTGTTTAAGCACGAACTGTGCCACTTGCTCCAGTTCGGCGGCGACCCCTGGCCGCTCTTTTAGAGTCTGCTCCAGGATGGCTTCAAATTTCTTAATGCTCTCAACAAGATCTTCGGGAAAAAGGTACATCAGCTGGATAATCAGATAGAGCTTCTTTTCCAGGCTGTTAGCAGCTTCTTCCTTCATGACCTCCCGGCCGCGCAAGAAATTCGCCTTGTTATAGAGGTAAAAGGTTCCCGGTTCTTCGCCCCGGCCGATAACCGCGCCGTTGACGATAACCTTCTCTCCCGGACGCAGCGAAAACTTCAGCGGCACAATACTTCTCCATCGCGTTACCCACCCACTTCCAGGAAATTGCCGAAAATGGGTCAAGCCCTGGTGTTAATAGTGGGGGCTTGCGGCGGGGGAGAAGCGGGCGACGGCGTTGCCGCCGCCGCCCA
>DATMUQ010000877.1:0-4487 GCA_035563795.1 Terriglobales bacterium
TCGGAAGTCCAGGTGCTGGAGGTGGAGGGCTTCGATGCCACCTTCCACGGCTGGCTGGTGCACCGACCGCCGGCCGGACGATTGGCCAAGCCGATCGCCTGCCTGGCGGAGACCCTGGGCAAGGCCTTTTACGTCTCCTAGAAGGCAATCGCGCAGGGCGCTGTCTTACGCCTGTTCGAAATCCGCGCCATCCCAGGAAAAGGCGACTTCCTTGTCGTCGAGCACGGTCTGCAGCACCACACGGCGGCCCCAGAGCTGCTGCACATAGCGCAAGGTGCGCTCGGCATATTCCAGCAGCAATTCGCGGCCATCATATTCATGGCGCAATAGCAGCGTGCGGTTGCCGCCGTGATCGGAATCGACAACGCGGATCACCGGCGTGCTGCCCATGCCGGTATAGGCGATCAGGGTGTGCTTGATCTCCTGCCAGTTATCCTCATCGGAGACACGCGAGACGATCAGGTCGTCGCCCTCCGGCTCCATCTCGATCATATCCATTTCATGCATCAGCTTGCGGGTGAGGAACCGGCGCAGGAAAGACACGTCGCGATCCACGTCGCGGATATGGAAGATTGCTTCGCGCCCGCTGGGTCGGCTGATCGCCTGCGGCGATTGCTGCATCTCCTCGATCTCGTCGAAGCTCGGTTCGTCGTGGCGCCGCACGATGTCGTCCCACATCTTCAGGCCGAGATGATAGGGGTTGATGTCATTGGGGATCGGCCGCACCACCTGGTTATGGCGGACGAGGAATTCCATGTGGATTTCCGAGGGCAGTTCCAGGCTGTTCATGATGGTGCGGTGCCAATAGCAAGCCCAGCCCTCATTCATGATCTTGGTCTCGATCTGCGGCAGGAAATACTGCATCTGCTCATGCACGATGGTGAGCAGGTCCTTCTGCCAGGCGGGCATATTGGTCGCGTGGTCGCGGATGAAGAGCAGCACATCCTCTTCCGGTTCCAGCGGCACCCGGTTGAGATCCGGGGTCTGTGTCACCGGGCGTTTATGCACCGACTGGAAGGGATCGCTGGGCGGCCCGGCCATCGCCGCCTGTTTCTGCTCGGCTTCATCACGCTTGCGGATCGCCGGGTTGCGGCGGCATTGCATCGACAAGGCATGGGCGGCATCGAGGATGGTCTCCACCCTGTCGATGCCGATCGAGGGATCGGCGCTATAGCCTCGCACGCGATTGGCGTGGTTCTTGAACGTCTCGACCACGAGATCGGCGCGGGTATGGTTGAAGGTGAAGTTGTTGGCGAAGAAATCGTTATGGCCATAGACATGGGCCATGGTGAGGATCTGCAAGGCCAGGGAATTCTGCCGCATCAGATAGGCGATGCAGGGATTGCTGTTGATCACCATCTCATAGGGCAGGCCGGAGACGCCGTGGTCATAGAGCGTCTTCTCCCGCTCGAAACTCTTGCCGTAGGACCAGTGCGGGTAATGCGAGGGCATCCCGGAATAGGCCATCAGGCTCAGCATCTGGGTATGGTCGCAGAGCTCGAATTCCTGCGGATAGCAGTTGAGGCCGAATTCCGCGACCTTCTCGCGGATGCGGGAATCCCAATATTCCAGATCGCGCAACGTCCAGGGTACAGCCATCGCGGTCTCCCGATATACGCTAGGTGATTGTGGTGAGGCCCGCCTTGTCGCGGGTGAGGAAGTTGCGGAAGCTGGACCAGACGTCGCTCTTGTCGCCGATGCGGATCGCCTGGAAATTCTCCGCCTTCAACGCCTTGAAGACCCCCAGCATGGCATCCTGGTCACGGAAATAGCCGCTCGGCTTGATCTCGCCATAGCCGAAGAGATTGCAAACCTCGCAGAGCTCGCCAGCGAGCTTCACAGCGCGAGGATTGTCGCCCGGCATGTTATCGCCGTCGGAGCAGTGAAAGGCATAGACGTTCCACAGGGCAGGGTGATAGCGCTGGTCGATGATCTCCAAGGCGCGGGCATAGGCGGTCGAGATCAGCGTGCCGCCGGATTCGCCCTTATGGAAGAAATCGTCCTCACTCACCTCATTGGCCTCGGCATCATGGGCGATGAAGACCAGTTCGACATGCTCGTAGCGAGTGCGGACGAATTGGTAGAGCAGGAAGAAGAAACTGCGGGCGAGATATTTCTTCTGCTGGTCCATCGAGCCCGAGGTATCCATCATGCAGATGACGACGGCATTGGAATCGTAATCGGTGGCTTCCGAGCGGCGGCGGAAGCGCATGTCGTTTTTGAGGAAGGGAAATCTGCCCGGGATCGGAACGAAGCCGCTGCCAACCGGCTCGGTCTGCACCGCGGCGGCGGCTTCTGCTTCAACCGCAACGTCGCCTTCTTCGCCCTCCGGATGATCCAGCGCCACCTTGCGCTTGACGCGGGCCAAGGCAGTGCGGCGCTTGTCGAGCTGCACCCGGATGCCGACCTTGCGGTAGCCCTTGCGCTTGGTGGCGGCATGACTGATCGTCTCGCGCAACGCCTTGCGTTCGAGATCCGGCAGTTCCAGATCCTCGAACATCAGATCGATCAGTTCCTCGAGGGTGATGTCGGTTTCGTAGTAATCAACGCCGGGCTGATCGCCGGCCTCGCCATCGCCCGGCTCGTCACCGGGCTGCGGCACCTTGCCGACCCGCTGACCAGGCTGGCTGTCGCCCTTGCCCTGGCCCGCTTTCGCATTGTTGTTGCCGAAGACGAAACGGTATTCCTTGATGCCGCGGAGGGGGACCTTGACGATGGTGTCGCGGCTACGGCCGATGATCGCCTGTTCGGCGACGATATCGGCAATGTTGTCGCGGATCGCGTCGCGCACCTTCTGGCGGTGACGCAGGCGATCGCCGGAGCTGCGATCCGATTGCAGGGCATCGCTGGATGAATAGTCGCGAAAAATCGTGCTCACTCAATCACCTGCCAAGGCAGCTATGTCATCACCGGATCGCAGTCACCTGATTGTCAGTTCATCTGAGGGTTCTGGTCTCCTCAATCCTTCCACAAATGATTGGCGGCGTATTTCAGCACCACTTCCGCCGTCTGCTCGTTATAGCCGCTGGTCAGGAGGTTCTCGACCAGGGCCTCGTATTTCTTCTTCTGGTCCTCGTCACGCGTCCGCGTCTTGGTGATGATGCGGCTGATATCGCGCACAGAGCCCATCAGCTTCTTCTCGATCGCCTCCTTCAGCGGCTCATAGCTGGCATAGCCGACCTTCTCCCCGCGGCGATTGGCCGACCACAGATAGGCGATGACTTCCTGGCGGAACCCATCCGCTGCCGAGCCGATAATGGCGATCTGTTCTTCGATCGATTTCAGGAAGCTGAGATCGGGCTCCAGCTCTTCCCGCGTATTGCGATCCTTGACCTTGGTCTTGTTGACATAGGCCTCGGCGTGATCGAGGTAGTTCTGGAACAGGGTCTCGGCCTGTTCTTCATAGGCGAAGACGAAGGCCTTGGTGATCTCGCGTTCGAGAATCTCCAGATAGGCCTTGTGGATCGTATCCTGCAGGAATTCGAGATAACGCTTGCGGGTGTCATCCGGCAGGTCCGCTTCCTTCACCATGCGGATCAGCACTTCGCGGATATGGATCGGGGTGATGCCTTCCGGATGGCGGGTGAGGGTATTGTCCAGCGCCTTCATGATGAAGCGCGGGGAAATGCCGCTCATGCCTTCCGACTTGGCATCTTCCTTCAGTTCCGCCAGGTCGACCTTCTTGGTATGGCCCTTCTCGACAACCTCTTCGCCATTATAGAGCTTGAGCTTGGTGAGGAGATCGCATTTCGCCGAAGGTTGCAGCCGGGTCAGGATGGCGAACATCGCCGCAATGTCGATGGTATGCGGGGCGATATGAGTCTTGAAGCCCGAACGCCGGTAGATCTTGTCGTAGATCTTCACCTCTTCAGTGAGACGCATATTGTAAGGCACCCGGATCGCGACGATGCGGTCCATGATGGCTTCATTGGTGTGGTCGGCCTTGAACTTGCGCCATTCCGCCTCATTCGAATGCGCCAGGATGACGGCATCGGTGTAGATGGTGCCATGACGTCCAGGCGCCGGGACGAATTTCTCCTGCGTCGCCGTGATGATGGCGTGGAGATATTCGGTCTCGTTCTTGAACACCTCGATGAATTCGACAACACCGCGATTGCCGGCATTGAAAGCGCCATTGAGATCGAGGATGCGCGGATCGCCTTCGGCATAGCGGTCGAGCTTGGAGATATCCTCTGAGCCGATGAGAACCGAAGTGTCCTGGTTGTTGGGATCGACCGGCGGCACGACAGCGATGCCGGCGCGACGGGTGCGGGAGAATTGCATCGTGGTGACCGGCATCTCTTCATAGCGGCCGGCGAATTCATTATCGAGACGATAGCGGCAGACCGGGCACAACTCGCCTTCAATATGCAGGTCCAGCATCTTGTCGAATTCGCGGCGCAGATGGCGGGGGATGAGATGCAGCGGCTCTTCGTGAATCGGGCAGTCTTCGATCACATAGATCGGCTCGGCCGATTCCAGACCTT
>DATMUQ010000878.1:0-3996 GCA_035563795.1 Terriglobales bacterium
AGCATAGGTGGGAGATGCGGTGAGGCGGTCGATGGCCCGGTTCACCGCAGCCACCAGATCGGCGCTGACCGATTTGCGGCTGAAGAGCAGGCGCACCGGCTCTTCGCTCAATGGCGCGCCGGCCACTTGCAAGGAAGCTGAGAGGCCCAGCTTGTGGGCCGTGCTGGCGGCGGCGACCTCGTCCTCGACCACTACATCGACCCGGTGCCGGGCGAGCTGCTGAAGGCGCTGCTCAAGGTTGGCATTAAGGGTCAGGAGTCCTGCCGCCTCGAGCCCCGGCCGGGCTGCATCATAAGCGGGGCCGTAGGAGCCGCTGCTGCCGGCGGCAACCCGCAGATGTGCCGCCAGGACATCCGCGAAACGGCCGATGCCGCGGGCGGCGGGATCATCGCGCCGCACGAACATGACGACGCGCTCACTGCGATAGGGAGTGGAGAAATAGCCATAGGCCTGTCGCTCTGGCGTGACCGATGCAGCGGCGACCAGATCGACCTCGCCGTTCTCCAGCATCTTCAGCGCGCGTTTGGCGGGAATTTCATCGGCCCGATAGGTGCAGCCTGCGAGATCCAGGATGGCCCTTGTCAGATCGACATCGAGCCCGACAAGATCGCCGCTCTCATCGCGATAGCTGTAAGGCTCATAAGCATTCCAGGCCCAGCGGAGCGTGGTGTCGCAGGCTTCAGCGCGGACCACCGCACCGAGTGTCAGGCCAATGAGTAGAAGCGTTCCGGCGATGATCCGCGGCATGCTTGTCTCTGATGATCCTCATCCGCGGCGAGATATAGCATGCAGTCCTGACGGTGGGATGTCTCAATAAGGCAAGTGAGATGATGCGAAGATCCTCATCTCGCGGCGTGCCGATCTCACCTGATGCAGCCTCAATAGATCGAGCGCGGTTTCTTCACATCGCCTTCGGCGAAGCGGCTGAAGCGGAAGGCCTTGAGGTCGAGGCGCGGCTGGCCGTCAGCGATCAGCTCGGTCATCAACTGGCCGGTGATCGGGCCCATGGCAAAACCATGGCCGCAATAGCCGGTGGCGACCAGCAGGCCGTCGATGCCGGGCAGCGGGCCGATCACCGGAATGCCGTCGGGGATGCAATCGATATGGCAGGCCCAGCTTTCCACCGCCTGCACCGAAGCTGCCTCGGGAAAGCGATGGCGCAGATTCCGGATGGCGCGATGGACACGGTTGGTATTCGCGGGGATCTGCGGATCGCGATCATGAATCCAGGGCTGCTGTGCCTCGGGGCGCCAGGGCAGGCGATGCAGCAGATCGCGCAGGGTGAGATTGTTCAGATGAAAGGTGAACATGCCGGCCATCTGCAGCATCGGCGGCAGGAACCAGCGCATGGCGCGCAGATGCCCTAAGGTCAGGTCGATATCGGTCGAGACCTCATCGGCAAGCGTCAGGCTGCCATCCTTGCGCTGGCGAAAGCCGATCTGATGGCCGAAAAACGCGGCACCAGTCAGGGGCGGAATGCGATTGGTGCGCAGGGCGGTCGAGCGCACATATTGCTGCGGCAGATGACGCCCCAGCATCTTCAGGATACGCCAGGAGGTGACGCCGGCCGACACCAGCACCGCCTTGGTGCGGATCGGGCCGGCCTCGGTCAGCACGGTATCGACCTTGCCATTGACGACTTCCAAGCCGGTGGCGCCGCAGCCTTCATAGATGAGCGCGCCCGATTCGGCGGCGCGCTGGGCGAAGGCCGGTGCCACCTTGCGCGGCTCGGCATGGCCGTCGGTCGGGCTCCACAGGCCACCCAAGGCGGGGTCGCGCAGATTCGGCATCATCCGGCCGAGCTCATTGCCGGTGATGAGCCGCGTATCGAGATCGTATTGCCGGGCGACCGGCATCCATTCTTCGTAGCCTTCCAGCTCGCGCTTATCGGTCGCCATGAAGAGGCAGCCTTCCTGGCGCCAATCGAGATCGCTCTGCAGCTCGGTCTCGAGCTGTGGCCAGATCTTCATTGCTTCCTGCATCAGCGGCACTTCCGCTTCGTCACGGCTCATGATGCGGACAAAGCCCCAGGCGCGGCTGGATTGCGCCCCAGCGATGCGCGATTTGTCGAGGAGGACCGCCTTGATCCCGCGCTTCGCCAGATAATAAGCGGTGGCGCAGCCCATGATGCCGGCACCGATGATGACGACATCGGCCCGGTCCGGCAGCGGCTGGCCGGTGAAGGCGGAATTAATGGTCATGATCTCGTTCCCCAACTTGCCCCAGGATTCCCGCGCGCCGTCATGCGTCACTGCGGCGTGCTGTCACCAAACTTATGGGAGGCGCAGGGCATTGCGCAAATCACTGCCGTTGCGCCAGCGTTCCAGGTTTTCGGCGAAGAAATCGGCGAAGAGGAATTGCCAGTTGGAGACCGAATCCGAGACATGCGGGGTGATGAGGACATTCGGCAAGGCCCAGAGCGGGCTGCTGGCCGGCAGCGGCTCATGGGCAAAGACGTCGAGATAGGTACCGCCGAGATGTCCGTTCTTGAGCGCGTCGATCAAAGCCGGTTCGTCGACGACACCGCCGCGCGAGGTATTGACCAGCAAGGCTCCCGGCTTGAAGAGGGCGAGCGTCTTGCGGTTGATCAGATGCTTCGTGTCCTCCGCCAGGCGGACATGCAGCGACACGACATCCGCTTCGCCCAGCAGCTCAGGCAGCTGTTCGCCCGGATAGACCCGGTCGACGGCAGGATGCGGTTCCGGATGCTTCCGGGTGGCGATGACCCGCATGCCGAGCGCCTTGGCAAAGGTGGCGAGATGGCCGCCGATGGCACCGAGGCCGACGATCAGCAGGGTCTGCTCAGATAGTGAGCGGAAGGTTTCCTGCTGCCAGACCTGCCGGCGCTGCTGGTCGAGATAGGTGAGGAAGCGGCCATTGAGCGCCAGGATGCCACCCAATACCGTCTCGGCCAGATACCGGGCGAGGACGCCGGCGCTGTGGCTGACCCGCAGGTCATGGCGCGGCCAGGGCAGGAACTGCTCGTAGCCGGAACCGCCGATATGCAGCCATTCGACGCTGGGATGCTGCGCCGCTGCGCGCTGGGGCTTGCCAGGGAAATGCGGCTGGGCGAGGGAGAAGACGACCGCGGGATTGGTGGCGGCCAGTTGCCGGGGCAGCGTGGCGAGGTCCGACACATAGGTGAAGGCGATATCGGGGAAACGCGCCGCCAGCATGTCGCGAAAATCCTCCGGCCGGTCATGGATCACCATGACCGATGTCACCTCACGAGCCGCCATCATCTGCATCCTTCCCTATTCGCGTATGTCGGACTCGTTTCTACTGAAGCGGGCGAACGGCGGCAAACCACGTCGACGCAGGGGCGGCATGCAAAAGCGAAAGGCCGGAGATGTCCGACGAGGAGGTGAGTCTGCCAGGATCGTTGGTGCTAGAGCTGTTCCGCCAAGATTATTGAGCCAGGCAGGGACGGATGGACGGGTGGGGATAAGCAACCTCATGTCACCCTCGGACTTGATCCGAGGGTCCATGGCTGAAGTTGCTCAGTTGCGGCCATGGATTGCCGGGTCAAGCCCGGCAATGACAGGAGAGTTTGACGTCAGCTCCTCAGAATTTAGCTAACTGCGCGGGAAGGTCGCGGCGAGGATCCGCCCGACTTCGGCATGCACCTTTTCTTGGTCGTCGCGTGAGGCGGAGGAGGCGGTGTAATAGACCGCGGCCAGGATCGGCGCACCTTTAGGTGGCCAGATAATGGCGGCAGTATTGGCCGTCGCATGGTCGCCGGTGCCGGTCTTGTCGCCTTCGCGCCAGCCCTCGGGCAGGCCGGCCCGGAGCCGCTTGTTGCCGGTCTGGCTGTTCGCCATCCAGGTGGTCAACTGTTGGCGCGAGGTGTCGGACAGTAGATTGTCGAGCAGCAGGTTCTGCAGGTCGCCGACCATCGCCTGGGGCGAAGTGGTGTCGCGCGGATCGCCGGGAATCGCGGTGTTGAGCGTGGGCTCGTTGCGGTCGAGCCGGGTGACCTTGTCGCCACTCGCGCGC
>DATMUQ010000879.1:0-4970 GCA_035563795.1 Terriglobales bacterium
TAGGCGAAACGCTGGGTCAGCGTGTGCAGGGTCTCGGCCGAGCCATACGCATCGATGGTGCCGCCGGACCGCGGCTTCATGAATCTGAGATCGTCGATGCCCTGGGTATGGTCGGCATGGTCATGGGTGTAGAGTACCGCATCGACACTGCCGCAATTGGCATCCAGCATCTGCATGCGCAGATCCGGCGATGTGTCGAACAGGATCTTCGCCTGCGGATGCTCGAGCAGCACGGAGACGCGGCGCCGGCGGTTCTTCGGGTTGTCGGGATTGCAGCGGCCCCAGTTGTTGCCAATGAGCGGAATGCCGCCCGATCCGCCGCAGCCGAGGATGGTGACCTTTGCCGTCATGATCAGGCGGCCTGTTGCGCCGCCTGCGGCACCTTGGAGAACAGGCGGTGGAAATTGGTCGTCGTCATCGCGGCGAAATCGGCGATCGGCAGGCCCAGCATGTCGGCGACGAAACCGGCGGTGTGACGGACGAAGGCCGGCTCATTGCGTTTGCCCCGTTGCGGGATCGGCGCCAGATACGGCGAATCCGTTTCCACCAGCAGCTTGTCATGCGGCACGGTGCGGGCGACAACACGCAATGCCTCGGCATTCTTGAAGGTGATGATGCCCGAGAGCGAGATATAGAAGCCCATTTCCAGCGCGGCATCGGCGAGATATTGCGTCGAGGTGAAGCAATGGATGACGCCGGTCAATCCGCCTTTCGCGGCACCGGCCTGCAGCAGCCGCACCGTGTCCTGATCGGCTTCGCGGGAATGCACGACGATCGGCAGGCCGCTTTCGCGCGAGGCTTCGATATGGGTCTCGAACACCACCTGCTGCTGCTGGCGATCGCTCTTGTCGTAATAATAATCGAGCCCCGCCTCACCGATCCCGACCACCTTCGGATGCTTGGCCAGCGTCACCAGTCTGGCGACATCGACCTCCGGCTGCTTGTCGGCCTCATGCGGATGGATGCCGACGGTGCAGCAGAGCTCGTCATGGGCCTCGGCGATGGCGAGCACCTTTTCGAACTCCGTCACTTTGGTGCAGATGGTCACCATGCGCCGCACCCCCTGCTCCGCCGCGCGTGTAAGCACGGCATCGATCTCGCCGGCAAAATCGGCGAAATCGAGATGGCAGTGACTGTCGACCAGGTTGATCTTCTGCTCTGTCATGATGCGGCGGCTTCCTCGACGAAGCGCGGAAACACGCCTTGCGGCTGCGGCAGAGCCGTGCCTGGCACCAGCGCATGATCCTTGCCATAGACGGCGAACTGGCGCGCATCGGCAGGGACCGCCAACTGGTCCAGCAGCTTCGCTGCAGATTGCGGCATGATCGGTTGGATCAACAGACCAAGGCGGCGAATGGTTTCCGCCAGCACATAGAGCACCGTGTTCATGCGCGCGAGATCGGTCTTGCGCAGCGACCAGGGGGCCTGCTCGTCGATGTAGCGGTCCGCCTCGCCGATCACCTGCCAAATGGTTTCCAGGCCCTTATGGAAAGCCTGTTCGCGCAGGAAGCCACGCACCTTCGGCAGGGCTTCCTCGGCGGCGGCGATCAGGGCTTCGTCCGAGGCCGTGAGCGCGCCAGGCTGCGGCACGGCACCAGCGCAATTCTTCGCGATCAGCGACAGAGAACGCTGGGCGAGGTTGCCGATGCCATTGGCAAGATCACTGTTCATCCGCTGCACCATGGCGCGATGCGAGAAATCGCCATCATTGCCGAAGGGGATTTCGCGCAGCAGGAAATAACGCGTCTGGTCGAGGCCGTATTTCTCGATCAGCTTCAAGGGATCGATCACATTGCCGAGCGACTTCGAGATCTTCTGGCCCTCATTGGTCCACCAGCCATGGGCAAAGACGCGGCGCGGCGGCTCCAGGCCGGCACCCATCAGGAAGGCCGGCCAGTAGATCGCGTGGAAGCGCAGGATGTCCTTGCCCACCATGTGCAGATCGGCCGGCCAGAATTTCTTGTACATCGCCGACTGGTCGTCGGGGAAACCGACGGCGGTGATGTAGTTGGTGAGCGCATCGAGCCAGACATACATGATGTGATCGGGATCATCCGGCACCTGCACGCCCCATTTGAAGGTGGTGCGGGAAATCGAGAGGTCCTTGAGGCCGGATTTGACGAAGCTGATCACCTCGTTGCGGCGCGTCTCCGGGGCGATGAAATCCGGATTGGCGTCATAGAAGGCCAGCAGCTTCTCGCCCCAGGCCGAGAGCTTGAAGAAATAACTCGGCTCCTCGACCCATTCGACCTCGGCGCCGCTGGGGGCGATCTTCTTGCCCTCAGGTGTCGTCGTCAGTTCGTCCTCGCCGTAATAGGCTTCGTCACGCACCGCATACCAGCCGGCATAGGAACCGAGATAGATCTCGCCCCGCTCCTTCAGCCGGCGCCAGATCTCCTGGCAGGCCTTCTTGTGGCGCTCTTCCGTGGTGCGAATGAAATCGTCATTGCTGAAATTCATCGCCTTGGCGAGATCGCGGAAATTCTGTGACACCTTGTCGGTGAAAGCCTGTGGCGCGATGCCGGCATTCAGCGCCGATTTCTCGACCTTCTGGCCATGCTCGTCGGTGCCGGTCAGGAAGTGGACATCGTAACCATCGAGGCGCATGAAACGGGCCAACACGTCGCAGGCCAAAGTCGTATAGGCATGGCCGATATGCGGCGCGTCATTGACGTAATAGATCGGCGTCGTGACGTAATAACGTTTGGCCTCGGCCATCAATGCAACTCCTCGTTCCGCCGTCCTCAAGACAGCCAGTCTTCTTGCTCATATATGCTTAGCACAGAATGCCGGGAAGATGGCTGCTGGCCGGGTGCAATGTTATAGCAATCCGGTCGCGCTCTGATGCTGCGCAAGGCCGGCGAAACACGTCTTGGCCGTGTCGATGCCGCCGCGCCTGCCCGGCCGTTCCTAACGCCCGATCGCCTCGATCGCCAGGCAGCCGGCAATCCAGGCCTGCTTGCGATCCAGGTTGACGCTGGCCACCCGGTCGAACAGACGGTTAAGCTTTTCCCACAGCTCGATCCAGCGATCAAGGCTGGCGGTACGGCGGCACCTGTCGATCAGGGCCATTTCCCCTGGGAAAAGCTCACTTTGCGCTGTGGTTTCGGTGCTTCCGGCGGCCGTCAAAGCGAGCTGTCGGCACAGCCGCTTCAGCCACCAATCCAGCGCCTGGACAGCGAGATCGAATTCCGCTTCCGAGCCCCGGCTCGCCAGCCGGTCGCCGATCTGGTGCAGTTGCTGGACGCTGAATTGCGGCCAGGCCTGCAGCACATTCATGATCAGGCGAAAGACGGTGAGGCCGTTCTGTTCAAGGAGGGTGATCCCCTGCCCCAGGCTGCCGGCCGCCAGCGCCATTGCCGCCGAAAGATCGCTCGGCTCGGCATCGGGGCAGCGCGCTGACAAAGCGCGACGCAACAGGTCGTCGGGCAAGGGCGCCAAAGCCAGGCGCCGGCAACGCGAGCGGATGGTCGGCAGCAGACTGCCCGGCGCATGGCTGACCAGGATCAGCACCGTGCGGGCAGCCGGCTCTTCCAGCATTTTCAGGATGGCATTGGCGGCATTGCGATTGAGATCGTCGGCGGCGTCGATGATGACGATGCGCCAATGGCTCTCGGCCGGCTTCAGGTGGAGGAAGTCGAGCACCTCGCGGACGTCATCGATAAGGATTTCCGAGCGCAATTTGCCGGTCTTCTCATTGACCCGGCGCTGCAGCACACGAATATCTGGATGCGATTGCGCGACGATGCGGCGGAAGACCGGATTGTCGGCCGGCATATCGAGGCTGTCGGAAGCCGCCTGCGCAACGGGCGCTGCGGCTGGCGCATCATCAAACAAGGCGAAGCTGTCAGGCTCCGGTGCTGCGGCTTGCGGCGGCATATCGCTCAGCAGGCGCCGCGCCATGCGATAGGCCAGGGTCGCCTTGCCGACGCCACGGGGGCCGGTGATCAGCCAGGCATGCGGCATCCGCTCGCGCTGCAGGGCGCGGAGGAAAGACTGTTCCGCCTCGGCATGACCCAGCAGCTCCGTGGCGACCACGGGTCCGGTCGGTTCGACGCTTTCGACAACGACAGGTTTGCGCGCCATCCCGGCCTGCTCCGCTGCTAAGCGAGCTTGATGGCGAAATGCTGCGCCACCAAAGCAAGGATATCGTGGGTAATCGCCTCTACCGGGCGATCGGCATTGATGACCTTGCAACGCTGCGGCGCAGCCTTGGCAATGGCGAGGAAGCCGTCGCGCAGGCGTTGGTGGAATGTGCGATCCATGCGTTCATAGCGATCTTCCGCCGTCTGGCCCCCGGCCGCTGTGCCATGCCGTTGCGCCGCGCGGGCAAGGCCGGTCTCCACCGGCAGATCGAGGATGAGGGTGAGGCCGGGCTCGGCCTCACCGACGACACGTTGCCGCAATTGCTGCAGCCAGCCGAGATCGAGGCCATGACCATAGCCCTGATAGGCGATGGTTGAATCGGCGAAGCGGTCGCACAGGACCCAGGCGCCGCTTGCCAGCGCCGGCCGGATCACGCGTTCCAGGTGATCGGCACGAGCGGCGAAATGCAGCAGGGCTTCCGTCTCCGCCGTCCAGCGGCCGGGCTCGCCTTCCACCAGCAGGCGACGGATATCCTCGGCCCCTGGCGAGCCGCCCGGTTCGCGGGTCAGGCGAATGTCATGGCCGGTGGCGCGCAACGCCTCGGCGAGATGCTTGATCTGGGTCGATTTGCCGGCGCCCTCGCCACCCTCGAAAGTGATGAAGCGGTGCGGTCGGTGGTATCGAAGATCAAGGCCGGTTGCCACCGTCGGTTCTCAGCTGCCGCCGAAGACCAGGTAGTTCAGCTTGGTCCACATGCGGGCCGGCAGGCTCTTTTCCGGTACATCGACCGCGGCCACCAGCGGCGCCTCGAAATCCGGATGATCCGGCGAGGAGATCACCAGCTTGCCGACCTCGCGACCGGCAGCGATCGGCGCCTGCAGCGG
>DATMUQ010000880.1:0-3958 GCA_035563795.1 Terriglobales bacterium
TGCCGCGAGGGTGAGCGCCGTAAACGTGCGGCGGGTTACTTCCATGATGCCATCGCTTTCTTGAGATTCTCGTCGAGCTTGTCGAGGAACTGGGTGGTCGTCATCCAGGTCTGGTCCGGGCTGATCAGCAGCGCCAGATCCTTGGTCATGAAGCCGGCTTCGACGGTGTCGACGCAGATCTTCTCCAGGGTCTCGGCAAACTTCTGCACCTCAGGCGTGCCGTCGAACTTGCCGCGATACCAGAGGCCGCGGGTCCAGGCATAGATCGAGGCGATCGGATTGGTCGAGGTTTCCTTGCCCTTCTGATGCTCACGATAATGCCGCGTGACGGTGCCATGCGCCGCTTCCGCCTCGACCACATTGCCATCCGGCGAGAGCAGCACGGAGGTCATCAGGCCAAGCGAACCAAAGCCCTGTGCCACGGTGTCGGACTGCACGTCGCCGTCATAGTTCTTGCAGGCCCAGACGAAGCCGCCGGACCACTTGAGGGCGCTCGCCACCATGTCGTCGATCAAGCGATGCTCATAGCCGATGCCCTTGGCCTTGAACTTGTCGGCGAATTCCTTGTCGAAGACTTCCTGGAACAGATCCTTGAAGCGACCGTCATAGGCCTTGAGGATGGTGTTCTTGGTCGAGAGATAGACCGGCCAGCCAAGCGTCAGGCCGTAATTGAAGCTGGAGCGCGCGAAGCCGCGGATCGAATCGTCGAGGTTGTACATGCCCATGGCGACGCCGCCGCCGGGGAACTTGAAGACTTCCTTTTCGATCGGCGCACTGCCGTCTTCCGGCTCGAAGCGCATGGTGAGCTTGCCCTTGCCGGGCACCACGAAATCGGTGGCGCGATATTGGTCGCCGAAGGCATGACGGCCAATGACGATCGGCTGGGTCCAGCCCGGTACCAAACGCGGCACGTTCTTGCAGATGATCGGCTGACGGAACACGGTGCCGTCGAGAATGTTGCGGATGGTGCCGTTCGGCGACTTCCACATCTGCTGCAGGTTGAATTCCTTCACCCGCGCTTCGTCGGGGGTGATGGTTGCGCATTTCACGCCGACGCGGTGCTGGTTGATGGCATTGGCGGCATCGACTGTGACCTTGTCATGGGTCTTGTCGCGGTTTTCGACGCCGAGGTCGAAATATTTCAGATCGACGTCCAGATAAGGCAGGATCAGCTTGTTCTTGATGAAGCTCCAGATGATCCGTGTCATCTCGTCGCCATCAAGTTCGACGATCGGGTTCTTGACCTTGATCTTGCTCATATCGGCAAGCGCTCCTTCAGCAGTTGCGGGAAATCGGTGGTGCCTTTTGGGCGAAGAGGCCGGAGTCTAGCCCCGGCCAGCGTGAAATTCCAGGCTTGGAAATACTGCCCAAGCGGTCGAAATGTAAGGATTATCGGGACAGAATTATCGGACAAGGGCCAGTTCGGGCGGCGGTCAGATCCGTTCCGGATGGTCGATTTCGGCGGTGTCCGGCTGTTGTGCCAGCAGGTCGAAGAGCCGGCCGATGCTGTTCACCACGGAAAAATGCTGGCGGATCGCTGGCTTGGCGAAGCCGGCCTCGATGACATGGTCGAACAGGCCGATCAGGCGGTCCCAATAACCATCGATATTGAGGATGATGACAGGCTTGTCATGCAGCCGCAGCTGCCGCCAGGTGATCACCTCGAAGGCCTCGTCCAAGGTGCCGGGGCCGCCAGGCAGCACCACGAAGGCGTCCGACATATCGAACATCATCCGCTTGCGGGTATGCATGCTGTCGACCACCTTGAGCTCGGTGAGGCCGCGATGGCCGACTTCGTCGCTCTCGAGATGCTGGGGAATGATGCCGGTAACCTGGCCGCCATTGGCCATGACGGCATCGGCGACCTTTCCCATCAGACCGACGCGACCGCCACCATAGACCAGACGGATCCCGCGGCGCGCCATTTCCTGGCCAAGCTCGGCGGCGATTTCAGCGAAACGGGGCGAATGGCCGAAGGCAGAACCGCAATAAACGCAAATCGATCTGGTAAGCGCCATGTGTTTGAAACAACCTTATATCTTTATCCGCTGACCCTAACGTAACGGTGTTCGAGGTCAAGCAGAAGCGGGGCGGATCATCCAAGTGTTACCTGGTGCCGGCGCGGCGGATCGGGGCCTGAACCGGGTGCTTCTGCCTTGGCCGGGAAGGCGGCAAGCGGGGCTTTGGGCAATGTTACCGGGACATTGTCACCGGCTGGGACGAGGGTTAACCTGACACCCGTTGGGCGGACCGAGTCCGGGCACTGTATTGCGTTGAAGAGGATTGAGATGGCACGTCTGGCCTTGATCGGGACGATGGGCGCCGTGGTTGTGGCAGCCGGCTTGGTTTTGGCCTATGTGCTCAGCCAATCGGATAACGATGACAACGCGCCACCGGTTGCCGCCAGCTCCGCCAGCGGACAGGGTAGCGATACGAGTGGCGCCGGCTCTGGCGCTGCACCGTCCTCCAGCACCGCCGGGCAGGGCAATACCGCATCGACCACGACCACTGCCGCGGCGACGCCACCGGCCGCGACCGAGGTCAAGCCAAGCTTCGATGTCGTCCGGGTTAACCCCAATGGCGATACCGTGGTTGCCGGCCGCGCCGACAAGAACGCGGAAGTGACCTTGCTGGATAACGGCCAGCCGATCGGCACCACCACAGCCGATCCGAATGGCCAATGGGTCCTGCTGCCGAACAGCGCCATGGCCGCCGGGCAGCACAGCCTGACCCTTCGGGCGCAATCGGCCAATGGCAAAGTGTCGGATTCCGATAATTCGGTCATCATTATCCAGCCGGCGCCGGCGAAGGATATCGCCGGCCAGCCGTCTCAGGTGCCGGCCGGTGCCTTGGCCATCGAGGTGCCGAAATCGGGCACCGGGGCGACCCGGGTCCTGACCATGCCGAGCGGCGCCGGGAAGCCGGGCGAACTGGCGGTCGCGACAGTAGATTACGATGCCCAGGGGCGGGCGGTGCTGGCCGGTACGGCAAAGCCGAAAGCCGTCATCAACGTCTATCTGGACAACAACCTGCTGGGCCAGGCCAATGCCGACCAGAGCGGCAATTGGTCCTTCGTTCCCCAAAGCACCGTTACACCGGGTCTGCACCAGCTGCGGATCGATCAGACTGACGACGGCGGCAAGGTGACGGCGCGGGTTGAACTGCCCTTCGACCAGGCACCGACCTCGGTTGCCGCCACCGATGGCAAGGTTGTCGTCCAGCCTGGCAACAGTCTCTGGCGGCTTGCCCGCACCACCTATGGCAGCGGGTTGCGCTACACCGTCATCTATCAGGCCAATAAAGAAAAGATCACCAATCCGGACCTGATTTATCCGGGGCAGGTCTTCAAGCTGCCGCCCGGGAGCCAGGATGGCGCCGCTCCTCAGCAGTGATGGGTGAAAGTATTTTAATTTCAGGTCGTTACATGGATGATTGGCATTTATGATGCCGTTGGGTATGAATGTGCCGCCTGCTGAGAGAGTGGATTTACAGCCTATTGATTATAAAGCTCTTTCTTGATGTGTGATCTGAAGCTTTAGTGGTTGGGCTGGTTCGGGTTGCGATCTCGATAGAGGGCGGATAATATCGTCGCAACCTTTTAGAAGAATGATCGCAACCCAGGGGCATCGGATGGCGACAACGACGATCGGCGTAAAGATCGATGACAACCTTCGGGCCCGCCTGAAAGCTGCCGCGGAACGTCAGGGCAAGTCGGCACATTGGCTGATCAAGCAGGCCATCGTCACCGTGCTGGAACGCCTGGAGCGGGGCGAGGACATTGCCGGCGGCGATGACCGTCATGGCCTCGATATCGAGGACGGCGCCGGAGCTGGTGGCGACCTGCCGCAGCCCTTTCTGGAATTCGCCCAGACCGTCCAGCCACAGACCGTTCTGCGCGCCAAGATCACCTCGGCCTATCGTCGGCCGGAGCAGGAATGCCTGCCTTACCTGGTCAGCG
>DATMUQ010000881.1:0-3207 GCA_035563795.1 Terriglobales bacterium
GCCAGTGGCGCTGTCGAGCGGCTCCGGGGCACAATTTTGTCCCGTTTTTTGCCGTTACGCTCGCAACAGTTTATTGCATTGCAGCAAGACAACGTGCGCTTGTTTTCCTTATTGATATACCGTTGGGGCTCCGCTTCGTTGTTATTTTGCTTGAGAATTCAATGCGATCCCGCTATGCACAATATAATGTGCGCTTTTCCAGTTTTTAGGTGTCTTGCGCAATTGTCTTATTGTTTGCGCCGCAGCGAGAAGATAGCGTCCCTAAAACTTGCATCAAATGCAGCCCAGGGAACGCGTGGCAGACCATCGCAGCGCGGCACCTTTCTTCGGGCGCCTGTCACCCTTTGATCGCATCTGATGCCAGTCGAGATCTCGCCCGCAGTCTTGCGGTCGTAATGAGGGAATACGGCCGCGACTGGCCAAACAGGGATGGATGTGATGATCGAAGGAAAGGCGCTGCAACTGCCCTCGCCGCGGGAACTGATGAACGCCGCCTTCAAGGACGCCCGCCGGATCCTGCTGGCCGCGGCCATCGTGCTGATCGCAGCGGGCGCCGCCGCCTGGTACAAGACGCCCTTATATACGGCGCATTCGACTCTTCTGGTGCTGTTGTCGCCGGAATATACCTCGCGCCCCGATGCCGGCAGTGAGGCATCGGCCACCATGTCGCTGGAACGCGACGCCATCCTCAATTCCGAGATCAGCATCCTGACCAGCAGCTCGCTGGCCAAGGAGGTCGTCAAGCAGATCGGCGTCGAGCGTCTCTATCCGAAGATCGCTCGGGGCCCTGGTGTGGTGCGGGTGCTGGTGAACCGAGTTCTCGGCGGTGGCGAGATGATTGATCCGGTGGACGCGGCCGCCAGCGAGTTCAGCCGTGACCTGGCGGCTGTTCCGGACAAATCTGGCAGCACGATCGACGTAGCGTTCAAGCATGCCGACAATGCGGTTGCTGCCGAGGCGGTCAACGACCTCGTCGCCGCTTATCAGCGCAAGCGCCAGGATATTTACGCCGATGTGCAGTCCGATCTGGTTGCAGCCAAGGCCGATCAGGCACGTCAGGATCTCACGGCCAAATCTGCGGCGCTTGCTGCCTATCAGAGCGAGACGGGCGTCTCGGATTACGGCACTCAGCTCGACATTCTCCTGCGTCAGCAGGGCGATCTGCAGCGTCAGCTCCAGCAGACGGAAACCGATGCCGCCGACGCGGCGGAACGGTTGAAGATCGCCCAGTCGCAATTGGCCACCACACCGGCCGAGGTTTTGCAATATGCCGATAGCGAAACCGACCGCCGCATCCAGGATGCGCGCGATTCACTGAACGGTTTGAAGCAGCGCCAGTCCGAACTGCTGCAGACCTATACCGACAAGAGCGACAAGGTTGTCACCGTCCAGAAGCAGATTGCTGCGATAGAGCAGGAAATCGCCAAGCTGCAGCAGAATGCGCAGCCTTCGGCGGTGCGCAAGGGCCGCAATGATGTCTATGCGACTATCGAACTCGACCAGGTGAAGGCACAAAGTGCTATTGCGGCTGCCCAGCAGCAGCATAAAGAGCTGGAAACACAGCTTGCCGCCGTCACCGGCAATATCCAGCAGTTGTACAGTAAGAAAGCCCAGCTTGACGACCTGACGCGGCAGGAAACGCTGGCGGACCAGGCCTATGCAACGGCGATGAAGACCCTGCATGAGCGGCAGATGGTCGAAGATGTCGGCGCCAAGCGCGCGACCAATGTGCGCGTTATCGAAACGGCATCGGCGCCACTGAAGCCGGCGCCCATTCGCCTGGTCATTGCCGCGGTAGGCCTGATGCTGGCCGTCATCGTAGCGCTGCTCACGGCCTTTTTGTCGGAGTTCCTGCGCCGGGGCTACATCTCGGCCGAGAGGCTGGAAAGAGATCTCGGCATTCCCGTCCTGGTCAGTGTCTCGGCCTCATCTTCGGCCCGGCCGATCCTGGCGCTGGCGGCGGCTAAAGGCGGTGACTCGCGGAAGTGACGATCCATTTCGGGGCGCTCTCAATTGAGCAGCACGAGATGGGCAAAAATGGTGTTCAAGTCGGCTTGAAGCGGCGACGACCAGCTGCGCATGGCGGCCAAAGATTGGTCACTGTTGTGGCGAATGCGGATGGTGAAGCCTTCTCCGCCCCTGTCGACGATGATGAAACCGAAGGTCTGTGCCGCCTGAGCAATGGCGCGGCCTTCGGCAGTAGCGAGGTTCAGGCTGGCAATGTCGATCTTGGGGGAAAGTGCGAGATGAGCGCCCATGGGCAGCGCGCCGGCATAAGCATGCGCTTCGGTCAGGGCGTTGCGGTCGAAGGCATAGGCAGGATAGGCGATCTGCGGCGCGAGGTAACGGGCGGGTGCCGTGATCGCCATCGCATGACTGATCGTGCCGCTAGCGATCTCCTGATCGTCGATGACGCCGAGATAGCAGGGGATCATCGAGGCGGTCTGGCCATTCTCGGCGCCGTCGCCGGCGCTGGTGAGACGCGGCAGGCCATAGGAAAGGGCGACAATCTCGCCGCTGCTGAGCACGATGGTGGCATAGGTCTCCAGCACCGTTCCATCAGGTTGGCGCACCGCCATGTGACCGTCCGGGCCGATCGCCGGCAGCATATCGGCGCGCAGGTGAAAGTGCGCGGGGCCGGTCGCCGGGTTGACGAGCTTGTTGAACTGCGCCGGCAGTTTCCATTCCGAGGTGGATGTCGATGAAAAGACATTCCCTGGGAACGGGAAGTGCTCGGTGGATGACTGTCGGATCTCGGCTTCTACCGCCGGTGAATTGCCGAAGCGTTTCCATTGGCCGGTCGCGACCTTCCACCACGCCCCTTCATTATAGAGCACGGGCTGCAGCGGATCGCGTGTTTCGGCCGAATATACCGGAATGCTCCAGGCATCAGGCGATTGCCAGGTATCGAGGCCGACCGGTGCGTCGATGTGGAGGCTGGTCGATGGTGCGGCTGGTGAGACCGGTGTGGTCCAAAGGCTGAGGGCGACAAGGAAGGATTCGAACATCTGCGGGCGCCCAGTGGGAAAGTCAGCGGGAAATTGGTGCTGAGGCGACTGTAAGAGCAATGAAGGTTCAAGGCTAGATAGCTGATGCAAGAGCGGATGATGCAGGCACATGTGATGTGGGAGCGAGGGGCATGAAGATCGCGATGATCGGCTCCCGCGGAATCGGCTCCAATTACGGCGGGATCGAGCGCGTGTTGGA
>DATMUQ010000882.1:0-5085 GCA_035563795.1 Terriglobales bacterium
TCACCTCGACCTTCGTCGGCTACAGCTTCGCCTTCCCCGGTGTCGCCGCCTATGCCGCCAGCAAGGCCGGCGTCATTGGCCTGACCCAGGCTTTGGCTGCCGAATTCGGCCCGCAGCAGGTGCGCGTCAATGCGGTGTTGCCGGGCGCTGTCGATACAGCAATGTATCGCGAGATGAACAACACGCCGGAATCGCAGGGCTTCATCACCAACCTGCATGCGTTGAAGCGTGTCGCAACCCCGGAGGAGCTGGCCCGTTCAGTCCTCTATCTCGCCTCGGATGACAGCAATTTCGTCACCGGCACGGCCTCGCTGGTCGATGGCGGCGCCTCGATCACCCGCGTCTAGAGCGCGGCCCGATTTGAACAGGAGATCATCATGAGCAGATTAAAGGGCAAACGCGCCCTCATCACCGGCGGGACCAGCGGCATCGGCCTCGAGACCGCCAGGCAGTTCATTGCCGAAGGTGCCCGCGTCGCCGTCACCGGCAGCAGTGCCAAGTCGATCGCGGAAGCCCGGCACGTCCTTGGTAAGGACGTGCTCATCATCCAGTCGGATGCCGGCGATGTCGCCGCGCAGAAGCAGGTGGCCGAGCAGGTGAAGCAGGCCTTCGGCGGTCTCGATGTGCTCTTCGTCAATGCCGGCATCGGTGATTTCAAGCCGGTCGAGGCCTGGGACGAAGTCAGCTTCGACCGCTCCTTCGCGATCAATGTGAAGGGCCCCTATTTCCTGATCCAGGCCTTGCTGCCGCTCTTCGCCAACCCGGCCTCGATCGTGCTCAACACCTCGATCAATGCCCATATCGGCATGCCGATGTCGAGCATCTATGCCGCCACCAAGGGCGCGTTGCAGACGCTGATCCGTACCTTGTCGGGCGAGTTGATCGGCCGCGGCATCCGCGTCAATGCGGTGAGCCCCGGCCCGATCGCCACACCGCTACATGGCAAGATCGGCATGGATGAGGCGGGCATCAAGCAGCTGGTCGCGCAGATCCCGGCTGGCCGACGTGGCGATGCGTCGGAAGTGGCCAAGACGGTGATCTTCTTCGCCTCGGATGACGCGCCCTTCATCATCGGCTCCGAACTCACCATCGATGGCGGCATGAGCACGCTGTAACTGCCTGCGCGAAAAAAGACCGGCAGCGATCTGGGGTTGCTGCCGGCCTTCCCCTGGGAAAGGGCGTCTTGGGGAACGCCCCGGGGCATTCTGAACTGTCTCAGGCGTGGATTTTCAGGCGTGGATCTTGCGCGGCTGCGCCTCCGCCGTGTCCCAACTCTCCTCGTCCAGCATGGTGCCCGCTTCCTCCGCCAGTGCCTCGATATCGAACAGGCTGAGGCGGCCACGCTGCAGCACCAGGATCTTCTTGCTCTTGAAGTCCGAGAGGCAGCGGCAGACCGTCTCGCTGCTGAGGCCGAGCGCGTCGGCGAAATGCGCCTGGGCGAAGGGCAGGCTGAATTGCTGCGACGCATTTACCGGCGCCTTGCGGTTCAATCGCTGCACCAGTTCCAACAAGAGATAGGCCACGCGCTCCTTGGCGGTGCGACGGCCGATATTGGTCAGATGGTCAAAGGCCCGGGACTGGCTGGCACAGACGGACTGCACAACCTCCATGGCGAGCCCCGGCTCTTCCATCAGGCCGGCATCCAGCTCGCTTTTCGAGAATTTGGCAAAACTGCAGATCGTCAGCGCCTCGACACCGTAGGACATCGGGGCCGCCTGGCCGAAGGAGACGACATCGCCGGGCAGCACGAAATCGATGATCTGCCGGCGGCCATCTTCCAGCGCCTGGTAGCAGAAGGCCCAGCCCTGCTGCAGGATATAGA
This sequence comes from Terriglobales bacterium, assembly GCA_035563795.1. Taxonomy (GTDB): domain Bacteria; phylum Pseudomonadota; class Alphaproteobacteria; order Dongiales; family Dongiaceae; genus Dongia_B. Next base: position 1,823 of record DATMUQ010000882.1, read on the forward strand.
TGCTGTTAACGCGGTCGCCCTGCATGAAGACCGACTCGCCGGATTGCAGGCTGCGCGACGGACGACGAGTTGCAAACCGGGCGACGGCGGAAACCGGTTGGACCGGCTTGCCGGCATTCATCAGGTGATCGACTGCACGGCTCGACAACTGTGTCTCTGCAACCCGCACCGCCGCCTTGTTGGTCATCATCAGCATGATAGTCCCTTCTGCGATTCCGTTCGGACTTCCGTCCTGGAATGTCGCCAGCATGGGGCAGGTGGAGCGCGGGAAATATTCGGGGCCGCTACGTACGTAGTATTACGTATATAGGGGACTGGACTCGAATCACGCCCCTGGCGTGCCGGCGATGGCGGCCATCAAGGCATCGAAATCGATGGGCTTTTCCAACAAGATAACGGCACCGAGGGCAACGGCGCGTTCCTGGATGGTCTTGTCATTGCGCCCGGTGACCAGAATGGTCGGCAGGCTGATTTGGCGGCTGTTCAGCTCATCCATGAGTTCCAGGCCGCTCATGCCCGGCAGATGTACATCAAGCACCAGACAACCGCTGGTGTGCAACACAGCCGAGCGTAGAAAATCCTCGCAGGTCTCAAACGCCTCTACGGCAAATCCCTGCAGTTCAAGCAATATTTGCAACGAATCACGAGCCGCGTCGTCGTCGTCGACGATAACAATACTGGCTATGGCCTGGCTGCTACTCATTTGCGCTGCGAGAATCATTTCCATGATTGGGTGAGTAGATACCTGGATTTAGGCCCCGGCTTTGACGTAGATCATGTCAGACACGTTTCATTCAGACTTCGGCCTAACGCTCTGAGGTGGGATGGCCGCCGCGGCAATCAAGCCTGATCTTGGCTGCCATCCACTACCAGGGACAGCCGAACCAGATCGGACAGGCTGGTGGCCCCCAGTTTCTCCATGATCCGTGCGCGGTGCAATTCAACGGTTCGTGGGCTGATATCCAGCTCCTGGGCGACCATCTTGTTCTGCATGCCGAGGGCAAGCCGGTCGAAAATCTCCCTTTCCCGTGGGGTCAGCCGGGACAGGCGTCCGCTGGCCTCGCTGTGACGCCCTGCCTCCGCCTTCAGGTGGTCCAGGCTGGCTTTCGCCCGCTCCAGGCAGGAGAGGAGCTGTTCCTCGGAAAGCGGCTTCTCAAGAAAATCCAGTGCGCCGGATTTCATCGCCTGCACCGCCGTCGCCACCTGACCGAAGCCGGTCATCATCACGACCGGCAGCTTGAGGCCGGCTGCGGTCATTTCGGCGAGCAGGCGCAGGCCATCGATCTCTGGCATCTGCAGGTCGCAGAGCACGCAGCCGGGCTCGGCCGATTTGACGGCGGCGAGGAAGTCCCGGCCGGAACTGAAGCAATGCACCTGGAAGCCATGCATCTCAAGCAGGACGCTCAAGGAGTCACGCACAGGCTCCTCGTCATCGACGATATAGACGGTAAAAGCTGCGGTCATGGTCCCTACTTAATCAACATCGACCGGCAGCAACAGATGGAAAATCGTACCGCCATCCGGATTGGGATCATGCCACAGGCGCCCGTGATGGGCCTCGACGATGGTACGGCTAATCGACAGGCCGACCCCCATGCCGGCGGATTTGGTGCTGGTAAAAGGCTGGAAGATCTTCTCGGCCATCTCCGGGGCAATGCCGGCGCCGGTATCGATGACGCAGATTTCCGTCTCGCCGGGGCGGGTGACGGTACGGATCGTCAGATTACGGCGCGGCGCCTTTTCCATGGCATCGACGGCATTGCGGATCAGATTGATCAGCACCTGCTGGATCTGGATCTTGTCGATCGAGATCAGGTGATTTTCCTCGGCCCGCTCGATCTTGACCTGGATGCCGCGCTCCTTCAGCCCGACAAAAGCCAAGGCGCAGGCCTCATCGACCACGGCATTGATGTCGATCCTCTCGCGCTCGACCTCGCGCCGCGCCACGAATTGCCGCAACTGCCGGATGATCTGGCCGGCCCGCACCGCCTGGTCAATCGACTTGCCGACGATATCGGTCGCCCGGTCGAGTTCGGCCGGTTCGCGCTTCATCAATTGCCGGGCCGCCAACAGGTAGTTGTTGATGGCGGTCAGCGGCTGGTTGAGTTCATGCGCCAGGGCCGAGGCAAGTTCGCCCATGGCGCTCAGGCGCGAGACATGCAGGAGGTCGGCTTGCACCTCATGCAGCCGGCGGGCGGTTTCCTGCTTTTCGGAAATATCGCGGATGAGGCCGGTATAGACATGGCGACCATCCAGCATCGCCTCGCCGACGGCGAGCTCGATCGGGAAGGTCGTGCCATCCTTGCGCTGTGCGGCCACCACACGGCCGATGCCGATGATGCGCTTCTCCCCCGTATCCAGATAGCGCGCCAGATAGGAATCATGCTCCGCCCGGTAGGGTGACGGCATCAGCATCTTGACGTTGCGGCCAAGGACTTCCGCGGCGTTGTATTGAAACATGCGCTCGGCGGCACCGCTGAAGAACGTGATCGTCCCGCGTTCATCGATGGTGATGATGGCATCGGGTACAGCTTCCACCATGGACTGCAGGCGCGCCGCATGTTCCGCCGCCGTATGCTCCGCCTTGTTACGGGTGGAGATGCTGGCGGTCAGCATCAGAATTGATCCCGTGCGGATTGCCAGCACCACTTGCAGCCACAGGAAGTCCTGGGTGCGGGACATGCCCATAGCGGACGCGCTGCCGCCAGTGCTCACCGCCTCGAGCAACTCGATGGTCGAGACGATCATCATCACGACAACCGTTTCCGTGGCCGTCCGGCGGATCGCGATCCAGATCAGAAACGGGATGGAGAACAGCTTGGGGAAGAAATGCTCCCCGAGCCACTGGCTTTGCGACAGCATGGTGACGACAATCACCAGGACACTTGCCACCACCAGATCCGGCGTCGGGCGCCAGCGGAGATTCCTGGCCCGCACATTGATCAACGCCAGGGCCGGCAGCGTATAGAGCATGATGCCCATGATCGCCGCGCCGTAATGGCTTGCCCAGCTGCCATCCGGCAAAGCCGTGGCGCCCAGCAACCGCGCTGCGACCGAGATGGTGCCCGAGCCCACCACCACGCCGAGCCCCACCGCGAGAAAAATCTGCAGGCTGAGAAGATCATCCAGTGGCTGCTCGGATGGCGCGTAGCGGCGAAAGAAGAAGGCGCCGGCCAAGGCGACGAGAACCTGGCCCAAGGCGCTGAACAGCCACTGCAGGTGGCCTTGTCCGAAGGTGAAACTGCAGAGGGCAGCACCGGCGG
>DATMUQ010000883.1:0-8185 GCA_035563795.1 Terriglobales bacterium
CTGCACCGGCCAGCGCCCTGATCTCAGCATGACACGGGAATTGCGGCTGGAGCTTGATCCCTGGCTGGAAAGCGCCAGGGCGCTCGGGCCCCTCATCGATCCCAATCTGCATTCCTGCGGCTCGGTACCGCCGCATGGCCACCGCGAGCTGTCGCATCCCGAAGCCGGCTTCTACACGATCGGGGTCAAGAGCTATGGCCGGGCGCCGACCTTCCTGCTGCTGACCGGATATGAGCAGGCTCGCTCCGTGGTGGCCGCCATTGCCGGCGATATGGCGGCGGCGGATGATGTGCGACTGGTGCTGCCGGAAACCGGGATCTGCAACGACGATCCCGCCATCGGTGGCGGCTGTTGCGTTCCGGCGGCCGAGGTTGCGCAAACCAGTTGTTGCGGCGGGCCAGCAGCAGTCGAGGAGGAGGCCTGCTGCGTCACCGATAGCGTCGCCAAGAAGGCTGGCAAAAGTGGCTGCGGTTGCGGACCGGCAGCATGACAACGATGTCCCGCACTTCGCCGGCCTTGATCGTGCCGGTCCTCGGCGTCACCCAGATCCTGGCCTGGGGCTCCTCTTATTACCTGCCGGCCGTACTGGCGAAGCCGGTGGCCGAGGAGACAGGCTGGTCACTCTCCTGGGTCGTCGGCGGCCTCTCGCTAGGCTTGCTGATCGCCGGTCTCGTTTCGCCTGTCATCGGCAAGCGCATCCAGAGCGATGGCGGCCGTCCGGTCCTGGCGGCAAGCGCGGTGCTCATCGCTCTTGGGCAGATCGGTCTCGGCCTCGCCCCCAATCTCGCCTGCTTTGTCGCCGCCTGGATCCTCCTCGGGCTCGGCATGAGCGCCGGGCTCTATGATGCCGCCTTCTCGACCCTCGGGCGCATCTATCGGGAGCGAGCGCGGCATCACATCGCCACCTTGACCCTGTTTGGCGGCTTCGCCAGCACCGCTTGCTGGCCGCTCTCCGCCTTCCTGGTGGAGCATGTCGGCTGGCGGTCTACCTGCTTCGTCTATGCCGCCATCCAGCTCTGCCTCAGCTTGCCGCTTTACCTGGCGGCGTTGCCGGGCAGCCGTCATATCGAGATGCCAGAAACCCGGCAGAAGACAGCATCGACCCACGCACATGCGCCGTTGATCTTCATCCTGCTGGCGGTGGCGATCATGATCGGTTCGATGATCTCGACCGTCATCTCGGTCCATCTCCTGACCATCCTGCGTGACAAAGGGCTGACCCTGGCCGCGGCCGTGGCACTCGGTGCGCTGGTCGGGCCGTCCCAGGTTGGCGCCCGTTTCATCGAGATGCTGGTCGCCAAGTTTCATCATCCGATCTGGACCAAGGTGACGTCGGTCAGCCTGGTGGCGTTGGGCCTGACGCTGCTCGCGCTCGGCTTTCCCGTCGTCTTTCTCACGCTGATGTTCTATGGCGGCGGCATCGGGCTGGAATCGATCGCCCGGGCAACCTTGCCGCTCGCCTTGTTCGGCCCCGATGACTATGCGCCGATCATGGGCAAGCTGGCGCGGCCCAGCCTGATCGCCCAGGCGGCATCGCCCACCATCGGCGCCTTCCTGATCGAGCATCTCGGCTCCGATACCGCGCTCGGAGTTGTTGCCGTGGTGGCGATCGGCAATGTCGCGCTGACCCTCGGGCTCTTCGCCATCACGGCGAAGGCAAGGCGGCAGGCAGTCGCAGCCTGATCCTCAGACCGGCTGCCGGGACTGGGCGGACTTGCCGGTGCGCACCGCGCGGCCGCGCTCATACCAACCCTTGCTTGCCATCGCGATCCTCACCACTGAGAGCATCACCGGCACCTCGATGAGGACGCCGACGACGGTCGCCAGCGCCGCACCCGATTGCAGGCCGAAGAGACTGATCGCCGCCGCCACGGCCAGCTCAAAGAAGTTGCTGGCACCGATCAGGGCCGAGGGCGCCGCGACGCAATGCGCCTCGCCGCAGGCACGGTTGAGGAGATAAGCGAGGCCGGCATTGAAATAGACCTGGATCAGGATCGGTACCGCGATCAGCAGGATGGTCGTCGGCTGGGCGATGATCTGATCGCCCTGGAAGCCGAACAGCAGGACCAGTGTGGTCAGCAAGGCGATGAGCGAGAGCGGCAGCACTTTCGCCAGCAGCTTCTGCAAGGCCGCTGCGCCACCCTTGGCGAGGATGGCGCGCCGGACCGCCTGCGCAATGATCACCGGCACGACAATATAAAGAGCTACCGATAAGGCCAAGGTCTGCCAGGGCACGGTGATGGCGGAGAGGCCGAGCAGCAGGCCGACGATGGGTGCAAAGGCGATCACCATGATGAGGTCATTGAGGGCAACCTGGCTCAGGGTGAAATGCGGCTCACCATCGGAAAGATTGCTCCAAACGAAGACCATGGCGGTGCAAGGTGCCGCCGCGAGGATGATGAGGCCGGCGATATAGGAATCGATCTGATCAGCCGGCAGCAGCGGCCGGAACAGATAGCCGATGAAGAGCCAGCCCAGCACGGCCATGGAGAAAGGCTTCACCGCCCAGTTGACGATGAGGGTGACGCCGATGCCGCGCCAATGTTCCTTCACCTGCCCCAAGGCGGCGAAATCGATCTTCATCAACATCGGGATGATCATCAACCAGATGAGGATGGCGACGGGGAAATTGACATCGGCCAGCTCCATTGCGCCGATCAGATGAAAGGCCGGTGTGAAGAAGCTCCCGAGGGCGATCCCCAGGCCAATGCAGAGCAGGACCCAGAGCGTGAGATAGCGTTCAAAAGTCGACATGTCGGGTCCGGATGAGCTGGGGTTACGCCGTTGCGGGCAGGCTCTGGCCGATTTCCTGCAGGTGCTTCTGCAAGCTCAGCCGGTCGAGCGACGCCATCGGCAGGCTGGTGAAGATGCCGATGCGGTTCCTGAGCATGCGATAGGTATCGGCAAAGGCGAGGCTCTGCTCGGTCTCGCTGCCGGTCACCTCGGCGGGGTCGGGCAGGCCCCAATGCGCGCTCATCGGCTGGCCGGGCCAGATCGGACAGACCTCATTGGCGGCGTTGTCGCAGACGGTGAAGACGAAGTCCATCACCGGTGCGCCGGGTGCCGCGAATTCGTCCCAGGACTTCGAGCGCAGATCCGCGACGGGATGGTTCATCTTGGTCAGCAGCGCAAGCGCTGCCGGATGCACCTGGCCTTTCGGATGGCTGCCGGCGCTATAGCCGCGGAAACGGCCTTGGCCCTCACGATTCAGGATCGCCTCGGCGAGGATGCTACGGGCGGAATTGCCGGTACACAAAAAGAGCACGTTGAAGACGTGGTCGACCACGGGAGCCTCCATTGAAATCAATCGGCGATGCAAGTGGCGCAGCGGCTGCGGCCACGCCCGGCAGAACTCGGGACAGCAGAACTAGGGGCAGCAGACGGGCGTCATGGCTTTCATGAGATCCCCACAGAGTTCCGGTTTTCCCTGACAGCAGTCATTCACCAGGAAACCGAGCAGCTCTCGCAAGCCATCCATGTCGGCCTGGTAGCTGATTACCCGGCCGCTGCGTTCCGAGGTGACCAGGCCGGCGCGGTTGAGGATCGCCAGATGCGTCGACATCGTGCTGGCCGGCACATCCAGGTCCCGCGCGAGATCGCCCGCCGCGACACTGCCCGGCAGGGCCCGGATCAGATGCCGGAGCACGCCAAGGCGGGTCTCCTGCGACAATGCCGAAAAGGCGTCGAGGGCTTGTTTCGTTTCCATATTTCTATAAATACAGAAATGTTGATTGTGAACAAGAAGAATTTTGGTCTTGGCCGGGCGGCGCGGATAGGCCGGACGCGCCGAGCCGGTAGCCAAAAATGCGAACCGGGAGCCACCCAGTCGGGGTAACTCCCGGCTCACGGCGGCTCCCCCACCGTATTTCAGGAATTTCTCAGCGGCGCGGCGGTTGCTTCTTCACGCGCCCCGATCACATGGCACGGACCGAGGTCAGGAAGCGATCAATCCAGGGACCGAGCCCGCTCGCCTTCTCGGCCAAGTCATGCGACACGGTCATCACCGTCGAGGAGGCATTCTCCGTCAGCTCCACCGCATGATTGACGCTGGTGATGTTGGTGGAGACTTCACGCGTCGCCGCGGACTGTTCTTCCACCGCGCTGGAAATATGCGTGCTGATCTCGCGCACCTTGACGATGATGCCGGCGATCTCGCGGATCGCCGTCGCTGTCGTGCGGCTGGAATCCTGGATGCCCTTGATCTGCTGCTCGATCTCTTCCGTCGCCTTGCCGGTCTGGGTCGCCAGCGACTTCACCTCGGAAGCGACGACGGCGAAGCCCTTGCCGGCCTCGCCCGCCCGTGCCGCCTCGATGGTGGCATTGAGGGCGAGAAGATTGGTCTGCGAGGCGATGTCGTTGATCATCTGCGCGACGGCACCGATCTTGTCAGCGGCACCGAGCAGCTCGGCAACCATGCCTTCCGATTTCTCGGCCACATGCACCGCCGCGGTGATGACATTGTTGGATTCGACCAACTGACGCGAGATTTCCGTCACCGAGACCGTCAGCTCCTCACTGGCCGCGGAAACGGTCGAGGACTGATGATGGGTCTGTTTGGCCGTGTCGCTGAGCGATTGCGCGGTCCCTTCCATGTTATTTGCAGAGGAAGCCACCTGGTTCAGCAGCTCTTTCATATGCTTCTCGAAATCGGCAGCGAGGGCCGCGCTGGCGCGCTTGCGCTCGGTCAGGTCGGCGGCGAACTTCACCACCTTATAGGGCTTGCCACTGGCATCGAGGATGGGATTGTAGCTGGCTTCGATCCAGACTTCCTTGCCGCCCTTGCCGAAGCGCTTGAACTGCCCGGACTGGTATTCGCCGGCGCGCAGATGTTCCCAGAAGCGCTTGTATTCCCCGCTCTCGCGATAGGCGGCGTCGACGAAGATGCTGTGATGCTTGCCTTTGATCTCCACCAGGCTATAGCCCATCGCCTGCAGGAAATTCTCATTGGCATCGAGGATATTGCCCTGCAGATCGAACTGGATCACCGCCTGCGAACGGCCGATCGCGTTGATCTGACCGCTCTGATCGGCCTCCAGTATCTTCTGCTTGGTGATGTCGGTCGCGAACTTGATGACCTTATACGGACGACCGCTGCGATCGCGCACCGGATTGTAGGAGGCTTCGATCCAGACCTCGCGCCCGCCTTTGCCGACCCGCTTGAAGCGCGCGGCGGCGAATTCACCGGCCCGCAGCTTGTCCCAGAACTGCCGGTATTCAGCGCTCTCGCGGTAGCCGGGCTCGACGAACATGCTGTGATGCTTGCCCTGGATTTCCGCCAGGCTGTAGCCCATCGCCTTCAGGAAATTCTCATTGGCGGTGAGGATGGTGCCGTCGAGCTTGAACTCGATGATCGCCTGCGACCGTTGGAGTGCTGCAAGAATTGCTGCCGCATCGCCTGATGCTGTCCCGAACATGATGCCTCCCTTGCTCGACCTGTCTGTCCTGCCGCGCGGCATTTTGCGGAATTCAGATATGACGCATCATTGATGCATCTTTACCCGAAGTTGCACTTCGCCTCGCTGTGCAGGAACACAGTCCACTGAAAGGCGTAAAATTTGCTTTAATGCGGCAAATTTTCGCGCGGTATGGGAATAATGCTCCTGTTCGTTTCGCTGCCTAGGACAGCGGAATATGAATCATTATTCTCGTAATGATTGTTAATATTGGATACCGAATTGAAGGTATCCAGTGAAGGCAGGACATCAAGGAGCCGGACCAACTGGCTGAAAACGCTGCCGATGCTTTCCGCCGCTTGACGCAGAGGCAGGTAAACGCATGATCAAACGATATCGCGCGATGTTCGCCGAGAGACGATCGCCCGTATAAACCAACGACCAAGCCGCTAAAATATTTCCGCCGATTGCCACCTCTTTCCTGCCGCGCCGAACACCATGGAACTGCCCGCCGCCTTACGTCACGCCGTCGACCGCGCCTTGGAAGGCATTCCCCTTGCCGGCTTGACCGGTGCGGCGGAGCTGCTGTCGCGCCGCTATCGCAGTGAAACCCGCGATGGCCGCTTCCATGTCGATGACGATCTCGCCGCGCGCGCTTATCTCGCCACCCGCCTGCCGGCGACCTATGCGGCGATCCGCGCGGCACTGGCCATGGTGGAAGAGCGGCAGCCGGATTTCACCCCGACGCATCTGCTCGATCTCGGTGCCGGTCCTGGGACGGCGCTCTGGGCGGCGCTGGATTGCTGGCCGCGCCTCACCGCCGCCGTCTTGCTGGAAGGCAGCGCGGCGATCCGCAAACAGGGCGAGGCGCTGATTGACCAGGCATTGCCGGCAGCGGCAAGCGGCCAGACCAGCATCGCCTGGGCGGTCGCCGATCTCGCCCGCCTCGGGGCCGAGGATTGCGGCACGGGTACTGCCAGCAGCGGCCATGAGATCTGCGGCAAGGCGCGCGGCGATCTGGTGACCTTGTGCTATGTACTGGATGAACTGGCGCCGGCCGCGCGCAGCCGCCTGATCGACTGGGCCTGGTCGCGCTGCGACGGCCTGCTGCTGATCGTCGAGCCCGGCACGCCGGCCGGCTGGCATCGCATCCTCACCGCGCGCGATCAGCTGATCGCTGCCGGCGCCCAGATCGTGGCGCCCTGCCCGCATGAACGCCCCTGCCCCTTGCTGCCGCCGGCACTGCCAGCCTCCGATGCCGCGCGCGACAACGTTGCCGCTGCCGGCAATTGGTGCCACTTCTCCCGCCGTGTCGCGCGCTCGCGCCTGCATCGCCTGGTGAAACAGGCGGATGTGCCCTGGGAAGACGAGAAATTCATCTTCATCGCCGCCATGGATCCCGCTTTGCGGCCGGCGGCTGATGCCCGCGACAAGGCGGCCCGCATCATCGCACCGGTCAGGCAGAATGGCGGCCAGCTGCAATTGCAGCTCTGCGATACCGCCGGCCGCTACCGCGACCTGCGCCTCAGCAAGCGCGATGGAGATACCTACAAGCAAGCGCGCCGCCGCGATTGGGGCGACAGCATCGATATCGACGATACGCTATAGGCGGCGCGCGGCATGCCATCGCAGCTCTGCCATTTCTCGACCGGACAAACCAAGGCCGGCAAAAGACACCGTTCAGCAACAAAATATGTCTGCCAGCAGAACCGGTGAGATCGGCAAAACAACACATCCTGGCAGGTGTGATCGGTCACGACATCACTGGCCAAAGATCGTTTGTGCGGTTAACATTTGTCGCGTCAATGAGGGGATGATCCGTGGGGCAGCCGTGAGCGGGGCTCAATGAGTGCAATGATGTCGGCGGCAAGGAATCCCTTGCTGGAATCGCCGAGTCTGATGATTTGCGCGGCACCGATCGAGGCAAAGTTGCGCGAATTGTTGCAACACTGGCAGAACTGGCCGAAGCGCAATGGCCTGCCGGGCCGCGACCAGTTCGAACCGGCCGATATGCCGCATCTCCTGCCACATCTCTGCCTGCTGGAATTCGACCGCCACGCCAATCCCTATCGCGATTACGATGCGCTGTTCCGCTATATCGGCACGCGGATCGGCGAAGATTTCAGCATGTCGAACAGCACGCGCACGCATATGTCGGATTTCGGTTCGACCTTTTCCCAGCGCTGGTTCCCGGTCTATGACCGGGTGATCAAAACCCGCCACCCGCTGGTGGTGCAAGGCGTTCCCTATCTGATCGATAAGACCTATCTGCGCTTCGAATTGCTGTTCCTGCCGCTGACCCGCGGCGACGCCACCGTCAAGGACGGCAATAGTGACGATACCGCCCAGGTCGACTTCACCCTGTTCGGCGGCATTTTCGGCCCCAATCAGGCGGAACCTGTGGTCGAGGGCGATTGGCCGCAAGGCACGGGCGCCGGCGCGCCCGACGACGACCTCGCCCGCTAGAGACGGATCGTTTTAGACGGAATCGCTGCGCGATTTTGTCTAAAACGTGAATCCGTCTCTCTTCAATAAGATAGAGCGCGTCCAGGTTTTAGATCGACGCAAATCTGACGCCAATGCAAACAGGTGCGGTCCAGCGACGGCAGTTCACGCCGTCGCAGAGGTCTCTTCCGAGAGCAGCCGATAGATCGTGCTGCGATGAATGCCAAGACGCCGCGCGGCCCGACTGACATTGCCATCGCAGGCGGCGAGCACGCGCTCGACGGCGGCGCGGCGGCTCAGCCGCAGATCCTCGGCCGGCAAGGCATCGGCCGCGGGGGGTATCTGCG
>DATMUQ010000884.1:0-6662 GCA_035563795.1 Terriglobales bacterium
CGGGCGGCGCAATCGGCGAAACTGGCGCCCGGCGCCAGCAGCGCCACATCCTCATCGCTGATCTTGAGGAGATGCGTCTGGCCGAGCCAACCTTCGGTCCGGCGGCGATAGGCGTCCATGTCGGGAATGACAGTCGGCCGCACATTGGGATCGAAACCGATGATGCAGCGGCCATGATGCTTGGCAACCAGATTGGTGATGGTGGTCGCTGCCGGCTCGTTCAGCAGCGAGACCGAGCCGAATTGCAGGAACACGTTTTCCGGCGGCAGAACCGGCAGGGGATCCGGCGCATAGCCCGCATCGGCACTGTGCTTCGCCAGGAAGACATAGCGGTTGGTGCCGGCGAGACGCTCGACGAAAGCCAGCGTGCTGGGTGCATCCGATGTCAGGACGAGGCTGGTATCGACACCGTTCTCCTGGAGATAAGCGCGCAAAGGCTGGCCGAACATATCGGTCGACAACTGGGTAAGATAGCCCGTCGGCGCACCGAGCCGCGCCGCCGCGATCGCCGTGTTGAAGGGTGAGCCGCCGAAATGGCCCTGGAAGGCGAGCGGCCCGGTATTGAGGAAATCGATCAGCGCTTCCCCGGCAACGGCGATCTGCATCAGTCTCACTCTCTCCCGCGATTTAGCGACCGACCCTGCCGGCCAGCCGCATCCTTTCTGCTCGCGCCCGACAGACAGGCCGCCACTGTAACGCGCTTATCTGCCTTTAAGTTCTGGCACTCTACTCATTCACCCAGCTCATTCACCTAGTGCCGCCGCATCGGCGAGGAAGGTGGCCTCGGCGGCAATGGTGGCTTCGTGATCCACCAGTTCGTGGAACAGAGCCGGCGGCACAGTGATCGCACCGACGCCGATTTCAACGAGGTCAAGGAAAGCTGCGCGCGAGCGGATGCTGGCAACCAGCAGCCGCGTCGTCTCGCTCTCGCGTGCCACCACCGCCTGCATCTTGCGGATGAGCGCCAGACCGTCGACGCCACTATCCTCCAGCCGGCCGAGATAGGGGGCGGCATAGGCAGCGCCCATCTGTGCTGCGAACAGCGCCTGCTCCAGGGTGTAGACGGCGGTGAAGGTGACCGGCACGCCGTCACTGGTCAGCCGCGCGCCGGCCTTGAGGCCTTCCCGGGTGATCGGAATCTTGATGACGACCTGGCCAGGCGCACCCAGCCGTTCCAGCTCCGCCGCATCGGCGATCATGTCATCGGCTGAGGCGGAGAACACCTGTGTCTGCACCGCCTGGGCGCCGAGATCGAAACAGGCGCGGACCAGATCGGGAAGCTGTGCACGGCCAAGGCCGGCGCGCTTCAGCAAGGTCGGGTTGGTGGTAACGCCATAGACCGTGGGATGCGGCAGGCATGCACGCAAGGCCGCGATATCGGCGCTGTCGAGGTAGAGATGAAAGCGTGAGTCGTCCATGGGTGCGCATTCTAGTGGGCGATCCTGGCGAGGGAAAGCAGGGCGTCTTCACGGGTGCTTGGGCACACTCAAGCTTAAGCATCAGTGCCGTCGCCCCCTCTCCCTAACCCTCCCCCGCGAGTGGGGAGGGAACAGAGCACGTCTGCTGTCGCTATCGAGAGCACTACTGCTTCAACAAACCCGGAACGATCTTTCCTCCCCAGTCTGTTTGGGGCCGATTGTGATAGCTGGCGGCAACAGCGTTCCCTCCCCCCTCGCGGGGGAGGGTTAGGGAGAGGGGGAATTGCAGTGACGGCTGATAGTCGCAGCAGCGATTGCACCCTGAGGACAAGGCTCCCCTGCATGCATGTCTATTGATTTATCGGCCCCCTTGAGGCATTCACAGGCCGCCTCAGCGGAAGGATCGCGTGGCTGGAAATCGGGTTGATTTCGGGCCGCCAGATGATACCGGAAAACAATCCTAGAACCTATGGTCGTTATGGCGGCAGCCTATGCGGCTGGCATATCCGGATATGGATTGGAGCGGCTGCCCGGAAGGGCGGCTGGCGCGGTTAGGTAACGCGACCAGGCAAGACAGAGCAGAACGAACGGAACGACGGCAAGCGATGTACGCGGTCAAGGAGATCTTCAAGACGTTGCAGGGCGAAGGCGGCCAGACGGGCCGGGCCTCGGTCTTTCTGCGTTTCTCCGGCTGCAACCTGTGGTCCGGCCGTGAGGAAGATCGCAGCAGCGCGGTCTGCCAGTTCTGCGACACGGATTTCGTCGGCATGGATGGCGAGAACGGTGCCCGCTACCGCTCGCCGGAAGAACTGGCCGACAAGGTCGAAGCGGTCTGGGCCGGTACCGAGGCGAAGCGCTATATCGTCTGCACCGGCGGCGAGCCGTTGCTGCAGCTCGATGCGCCGCTGATCGATGAACTGCATCGCCGCGGCTTCCAGATCGCCGTCGAAACCAACGGCACCATCGCCGCCCCGGCCGGGCTCGACTGGATCTGCGTCAGCCCGAAAGCCGGCGCCGATCTGGTGCAGACCAGCGGCCATGAGTTGAAGCTGATCTATCCGCAGGTCGGCATCGACCCGGAAAGCTTCGCGGGACTCAATTTCGGACAATTCTGGCTGCAGGCGATGGATGGCCCCGACCTGCACGCCAATCTGCAGGCGGCGATCGCCTATTGCCTCGCGCATCCGGCCTGGCGTCTCAGCCTGCAGACGCACAAGATGATTGGAATTCAGTGATGTTCGAGATCACCAAGGATTTTCGCTTCGAAGCGGCGCATACCCTGCAGCGCGAAGTGAATGCCGCCGGCAGCCGTCGCATCCACGGCCATTCCTACCGCGCCCAGGTGGCATTGCGCGGCCGGCCCGATCCCGTCACCGGCATGGTCATGGATATGGGTGAGCTGGAAAAGGCGCTGCATGCGGCGCATGACGCGCTCGACCATCGCTTCCTCGATGAGATCAATGATCTCGGCCCGGCGACCCTGGAGAATCTCTCCGCCTGGATCTGGCGCCATCTCGAAGCGACGATCCCCGGCCTCACCCGTGTCACCGTCTATCGTGACAGCAGCGGCGAATCCTGCACCTATTTCGGGCCGCAGCAGGCCTAACGCGACGTTCATATAGCGGCTCCCTCGCATAACGCATCAACGGCACCTGGATCGACAGACATGAGTACTGCAGCGATCGTTCTCTTTTCCGGCGGCCAGGATTCCGCGACCTGTCTCGCCTGGGCGCTGGACCAGTTCGAGCGGGTGGAGACCGTCGGCTTCAATTACGGCCAGCGCCATGTCGTCGAGCTCGCCTGCCGCGCGGCGGTGCGCGAAGGCCTCGCCAAGCTCAACCCGCTTTGGGCCAGCCGGCTGGGTGATGACCATATGCTCGATCTCGGCGTGCTCGGCCAGATCAGCGACACGGCCCTCACCCAGGATGCCGAGATCAAGATGACGGCGAGCGGCCTGCCCTCGACTTTCGTGCCGGGCCGCAACCTCCTCTTCCTCACCTTGACCGCCGCCCTCGCCTATCGCCGCGAGATCAAGCATATCGTCACCGGTGTCTGCGAGACCGATTATTCCGGCTATCCCGATTGCCGCGACGACACCATCAAGGCGCTGCAGGTGGCACTCAACCTCGGCATGGACAAGCGCTTCGTGCTGCACACGCCGCTGATGTGGATCGACAAGGCCGAGACCTGGCGCATGACCGAGCGCCTGGGCGGCCAAGACCTGGTGAAGCTCTTCGTCAGTGAGACTCATAGCTGCTATCTTGGCGACCGAAGCAAGCTGCATGACTGGGGCCATGGCTGCGGCACCTGCCCGGCCTGCGAGCTGCGCCAGCAGGGCTATCGCAAATACCGGCAGGGCTGAGCAGATGAGCGACTGGCAACCGACCCATCGCCATTACAAAGGCGGCCTCTACCGCGTCCTCTTCGAGGCGACGCATAGCGAAACCGAAGAAGCGATGACGATCTACGAGACACCGGACGGCCGCCGCTGGGCGCGCCCATCGGCGATGTTCAATGACACGCTGCCGGATGGCCGGAAGCGGTTCGCAGCGCTTTCTGACTAGGCCGTTCTACCATTCCGGCTGCAGAGAATATCCTGTCACCCGGCCGCCCACGATTACCCGCACGATTAAGTGAGCCAAACGGGCTTGGAACGCGCCGGTAGCGGCCGTCATTTCGCTCGCAGCCACCATCAACATCATCGCGATGGAGGAAGAGATGAAAGCTCTGTCTCTCGCCGTTCTTGCTTGTGCCGTCTTCCTCACTGTCTCTGCGACCGCACAAGCGGAGCAATGCAGCGCTCAGATCAAGGCGCTGCAAAAGCAGCTATCGGCGCCGGGCGGAACGGCGGGCGGCAATGCCGGGCAATCTTCCGATGCGGGTTCATCCGCGACGGGCTCAGGCAATGCCGCCGGCGGCGCGCAGAGTTCCGGTCCCCAATCCGCACCACCCAATGCCGCCGCAGCGCAGGACGCACTGGATCATGCCAAGCAGCTGGATCAGGCCGGCCGCGAAGCCGAGTGCCAGGCGGAAGTGATCAAAGCGAAGGCAGCTTTTGGCGCGCAATAGGCTGGTGCGTCTAAAGATGAGATTGGGGGATGGTGCCCAGGGACGGAGCGGACGCTCTAAGCCGAAAAACCGCAGAAATCCGCCATTTTTCGCCGCATTGTGCCCGGCGATTGTATCACCGCTTTGTATCACCCCTCAATGGATGAAATGGTGCCCGGTACATGGATAGACAGTTAGCGTCCTGACGCTTACTCAACAATTCACTTTGCGGCGCCTGATCCAAAAACTTATGGGTCACGAGACGGCAACATAGACAGTAGAGACCATAAGAAGCAGATGATGCAGATCAAAGCCCACAGTGGCATTCCAACCAGATAGCAAACCCACAACCAGGCGTCATTGTAGCGGTGTTGTGCGTAGATCAGTCCGAATACGATAGGAAAAATCGCTATCGGAAACAGGAAGTGTTTACAGATGGCCAATTGCCGCGAATTAGCAATATAGGACCCTACAAGTCCAGCAATGGCCAAAGGAATTACCGTCGCCCAAAAGTGCTTGTCGAGAAGACCAAGAAATCCAACATACATTTGTCTTCTTCCCTTACCTAGCGCCCGGCATGGGGCTCCGAGGTAGCCGTCCGGAGCCGAACGCATACGATAGACACGCTCTTGAAAACAGAAGCCGATTGTCCCAGTTTAACCAGACAAAGCGAGGAGACCATCATGATCTTCACTTTGAATGATGCCGAAGCCGGGACCATTCGCATCCGAGATGCGAAATGCCCTTAAGTGGGCCACAATCAGGATGGTACCAAAACAGTCCTGGCACCTTCGAGCGGTGATTGCTCACTCCTCATGGCCGCACCGGCAAGCGTAAGAGGGTCGAAGGTTAGATTGAAAAATCCTTTTGCCGAAAAGGTAAGGTCCCCCAAATGGGGGCCTTTTTTATTGGAGCCGGTCGCGCTTCCTAAGATCACTCGCGTAGGATGTCCCAAAGATTCTCATGCATCTCAATTGCGTTTAATTTTACAAACCCATTCTTCGGCCAGTCAGGCGGATAATGTGCATGTTCCGCTACATCGCGATTTCTAGCGATGAAGAACCGAACAGGTTTCTCCGCTTTCTCCCCTCCGAGTAGGACGTACACCGTAATTTCGTTCAGTCGGGCTCCGGAGAAGCTTTCGCGGTTAACGTACCATGGCTGCTGGCGAACGGTCTTCACCTGGACCCTCTTAAGGGCTGCGTCATGTGGCCCGGCTACCAAGTCATAACCCTTGGTGTTGCGGTCAGCCAGTTGCGCGTCAAACCCGCGCCTCAACAGCTCGCCCATGACGAGATATTCGCCAGCATTACCCGTCGGGATGCCCGATTTGCGCTTCTTCTTTTCCGGTTCGTCGGCGAGTACGTCCATTTGCGATCCCCTGACATTGCCTAATAGCCACAGGTTAACATAAGCGAAGCAAGCCTTTGCTTTTCCCGTGGACTCCCGTTCTCACCTGGCATATGGAAAGAACAATTCAAGAACACTAATCGACACCTCCTGAATACCCGCTATGACTTACGAACCGGAAGGCACCCTAGGCGATCAGGTGAAAAAGCAAATTGCGTTGCGATGCGTAGTGTGTCTGCGGGTGTCCATGGTGGAGTTGCGTCCACACATTAACCGCGTGGGGTCGGCTTATTCATTTCGCCGCTTCTGCCAGCGGTTGCGGTGTCAGTGCGGGACTAAGGGATCAGCATGGCCCACTTCGATTGAACCAACCGGCAAGGAGACACTCCCGAGATGATTACTCAATAGAGCATATTCCGACTTGACCACGGACGACTTAGATTTTGAACAAAAGGTCGAGGAGCTTCACAGAGACTTCATCGTGGAGCACCAGCAGAAGAATACAAGGTGACGATGATAGAGGCCTCCAATTGGAGGCCCTTCTTTTATTCCTGGATCTTTACGGTACGCGTCTTCTGCCTCGGCCAAGTGCCTGGTTCTCCTCCACGCTCTATCTGCGGGTCATACTTGAGTGCTTCACCATCCCACCAGAAATAGATCGCAGCCTCTTCGAATTGATTTATCTCTGCTGCCGCGTCACCGCTAAGCACCACCGACAAGCTGGCTAGCTTCCGCCGTTCCTCCATCCCAACAATTTTTGCGAACACATCGATTTTGTACTCCCCTTGCCAAAACTCAAATTGTTGAACGCCCATATGCGGGTTGAAATGGTGATCTGATGCGACG
>DATMUQ010000885.1:0-8280 GCA_035563795.1 Terriglobales bacterium
CGACGATGCGCTCGATCGCCACCCGCTTGTCGTCGAGAACATTGACGATGCGCTCGACACCGGAAGACGCCAGGCCTTCCAGGGTGGTGACCTGTTCCCCGGCGGCGGTCGAAAGCTGGCTGCGCTGCTGTTCCAGAAGCACGTTCATCTCGGCCAGCAATTTCCGCTGCTCGACGAGGCTGGCTTCGATTTCCTGGCGCTGCGTCGCCGCCGTCTCTGCCACTTCCGCAAGATCACCGGCCTGGCCACGGAAGGCATGGCGCACCGAGGCCAGCACTTCATGCGCGGCATCGGTTGCAGCAGTGAGATCGATCGCCTGCTGGCGCAAGGCCGTCGAAATGCTGCTGACCCGCTCGGCGCTTTCTTCGGCCGGATAGGTCAGTTGCTGCAGCCGCTGGCGCAATTGCGTCGTATGGCGGGTGAGCTCGCCGCGGCGGGAGATGAAGCCGGCGACCAGCCAGATGAAAATCGGCGGCAGGATGCCGCCGGCGATGATCTGGCCCAATTCATAGGGCAGCAATTCGCCGAGATAATCGAGGCCGATGCTGCGATCGAGATATTTGAGATAAAACGCCGCGTAGGCGGCACTCAACAGCACCGCGATCGTTAGCATCCAGGGGAAACTCCGCTTCGATCCTTCGCTGGTGATCGGGAGCGGCTTGCTGTCGGCAACCATGGGAGCCTCTTATGCTGCAGCGCTGGCTTGATGGACCAGCGACAAAATTTCCGCGGCGGCTTTGGGAATATTGGTACCGGGGCCGAAAATCGCGGCGACCCCTGCCCGCTTCAACATGTCGTAATCCTGCGCCGGAATGACGCCGCCGCATACCACCTGAATATCGCCGGCACCCTGCGCCTTCAGCGCCTGGATGAGCTGCGGCACCAAGGTCTTGTGCCCGGCCGCCTGGCTGCTGACACCAACGACATGGACGTCATTCTCGATTGCCTGGCGCGCCGCTTCCTCCGGTGTCTGGAACAGCGGTCCGACGTCGACATCGAAGCCGAGATCGGCGAAAGCGGTGGCGATGATCTTGGCGCCGCGGTCATGCCCGTCCTGACCGAGCTTGACCACCAGGAGGCGCGGCCGACGGCCCTCTTCCTTGGCGAAATCGCGCACCCGCTGCTCAATGGCGCGGAAATCGGGATCGTCGCGATAGGCGGCGCCATAGACGCCGGCAATCGACCGGATCTCCGCCTTATGGCGCGAATAGACCGTCTCCAGCGCCGAAGAAACTTCACCCACGGTGGCGCGGGCCCGCATCGCCGCGACGCTGAGCGCCAGCAGATTGCCGCTGCCATCCTTGGCCGCCGCCGTCAGTGCCGCCAGTGCCGCCTTCGCCGCCGCTTCGTCACGGCTTCCCTTGACGCGCTGCAGGCGCGCGATCTGCTGGTCACGGACCTTGGTGTTGTCGATATCGAGGACATCGATCTCGGCCTGCTGGCCGGACTGGTACTTGTTGACGCCGACGATGACGTCCTCGCCGCGATCGACCCGCGCCTGGCGCCGGGCCGCCGCCTCTTCGATCTTCAGCTTCGGCAGGCCGCTTTCCACCGCCTTGGTCATGCCGCCCAGGGCTTCGACCTCGGCGATCAGCTTCTCCGCTTCCTTGACCAGACTGTCGGTCAGGCTCTCGATGTAATAGCTGCCGGCCAGGGGATCGATGACATGGGGAATGCCACTTTCCTCCTGGATCACCAGCTGGGTGTTGCGGGCAATCCCGGCCGAGAACGGTGTCGGCAAAGCAATGGCCTCATCCAGCGCATTGGTGTGCAGCGACTGGGTGCCGCCGAGCACCGCAGCCAGGGCTTCGATGGTGGTGCGGACAACGTTGTTATAGGGGTCCTGTTCGGTCAGGCTGACGCCCGAGGTCTGGCAATGGGTGCGCAAGGCCAGCGATTGCGCATCCTTGGGCTCGAACTGCTTCATCAGCTTCGCCCACAGATAGCGGGCGGCGCGCAGCTTGGCGATCTCCATGAAGAAATTCATGCCGATGGCGAAGAAGAAGCTGAGGCGCGGGGCGAAATCATCGACCTTGAGGCCCTTCGACAAAGCGGCGCGGACATATTCCAGCCCATCGGCGATGGTGAAGGCCAGTTCCTGCACGGCGGTCGCCCCGGCTTCCTGCATGTGATAGCCGGAAATCGAGATCGAGTTGAATTTCGGCATGTGCTGCGCCGTGTATTCGATGATATCGGCGACGATGCGCATGCTCGGTGCGGGCGGATAGATATAGGTGTTCCGCACCATGAATTCCTTGAGGATGTCGTTCTGGATGGTGCCGGAGAGCTGGCTGAGCTTCACACCCTGTTCCTCGCCGGCGACGATGAAGGCGGCGAGCACCGGTAGCACCGCACCGTTCATGGTCATGCTGACCGACATCTTGTCGAGTGGGATGCCGTCGAACAGGATCTTCATATCCTCGACGGAATCGATGGCGACGCCGGCCTTGCCGACATCACCGACCACGCGGGGATGATCGGAATCGTAGCCGCGATGGGTGGCGAGATCGAAAGCGACGCTCAGGCCCATCTGGCCGCGCCGCAGATTCTCCCGGTAGAAGGCATTCGACTCTTCCGCCGTCGAGAAGCCGGCATATTGGCGGATGGTCCAGGGGCGATTGGCATACATGGTGGCGCGCGGACCACGCACGTAAGGCGGCAGGCCGGGCAAGGTGCCTGTCACCTCCAGGCCTTCGAGATCCTCGGCGGTATAGAGCGGCTTGACGGTGATTCCTTCCGGCGTCGTCCAGTTCAGACTCTCGGGATCCGCCGCCTTCAATTCTTTCGCGGCCAGCTTGCGCCAGTCGCTCAGCGGAACCTTCGGAAAATCAACCACAAACCCCTCCCCAAAACCAAACGCCCGGAAGCCGGTGAAGTCACCGATAACATGCCCGATTCGCTCTTCCGGTGCGGACTTTATCGCGGCGCCAAACTATAGCGGAGCACCAGCCGGGGGTCCAGGAACCCAAGCATGCCGACCGGATGGCCGGTGACGGGTCGCTGGGGGCAAATATGGCGGGAAATACCGGCAGGTTCGAGAGCGGTGGGAACCCGTCGATATTGGCCAGCAGGCTACCGAGACGCGCGATGGCGTGGCGGGTGCGTTTGCCTCAGCCGATTTCCATCAGCTGGTCGATCTCGGATTGATCGAGCCGCGGTGTTTCACCATGAATGACGGCACCGGCCTGACCGATCAGATCCTGCAGATTGCGCGAGGCACGCGTGGCGATCAGCCGCGTGATATCGTCATTGCCCTCCGACAGGGCCTCTTCCAGACGCGCAATCGACAGCGCCACCAGCCGGTTCATTTCGGTCACCAACCGGTCAAAAGCCACGCGGAATTGTGGTGGAGAATAATCATAAGCCTCGATGGCGAGGTCGCGGTCGGCGATACCGCTGTTGATGAAATGCTCCTGATAGCCCAGCGGCTGCCAGGCCTTGCAGTCATCGAGACATTCCGGCGCGTCGGGAATGAGCTCGACCAGCATGACGATTTCGTTGATGTGGTTGAGATAGTCCGTCGCCAGCAGGGTCCGGTCATTGACATTCGACCCCTGGGCCCGCTTGCTGAGCTCGAGATAATGCTGGTGGCGGGCTTCCGCGCTTTCCGCAGCAGCCGCGTTCATGACCCGCACGCCTTTCGCGTGCCTGCGTCGTGCCGCCGACTTGCGGACCGACCCGGCCAGTCCCCCCTGCTGCCCGCGTCCCCGCCGATGAAACCGCCAATTACCATGCGCGCCATAATGGCATAGCTGCGACTCGGCGCCAAGCCAGCCGCCGCGTCGCGGATCGTCATAGCCGCACGCGCCAGAACGGCTCCGGCTGTTCAAATCCCTTGAGCTGCGCCCGGTCCTGCGTCATTGGCAGCCCGCGGAGCAGCTCGGTCACAGCAGGATCGCCGGCGATGCTGGTCGAGAGAACCAGATCGCCGCCTTGGGACTGGCCCTGCAGACGCGCCGCCATATTGACCGCGGAACCGAAATAATCGAGCCGGTCATTCAACGTGACGGCAATGGTCGGGCCGGCGTGAATGCCGAGCTTGATCACCAACCCGTCGGCGAGATCGTTCTGGCGATTGAAATCGGCGACTTGGCGTTGGATCGCGAGGGCCGCCTGCA
This sequence comes from Terriglobales bacterium, assembly GCA_035563795.1. Classification (GTDB taxonomy): domain Bacteria; phylum Pseudomonadota; class Alphaproteobacteria; order Dongiales; family Dongiaceae; genus Dongia_B. Next base: position 4,119 of record DATMUQ010000885.1, read on the forward strand.
CTGCCTGACGATCTTCGTAAAAAGCTGCCATGACAGCATCGCCGATGGTCTTAACCACAGTTCCTTCATGATCGCGCACGACCTTGGTCAGGAAGGCGAAGTGGTTGCGCACCAGGCGATAGGCGGCGGCGTCACCCACCCGCTGGTAGAGCGCGGTGGAGCCCTTGAGATCGGTGAAAAGCAAGGCGATATGGCCGACTGCCACGTCATCGCCGGGGCGCAGGACATCGGCGGAAAACAGGTCGCGGAAGGCCTGCAGCGCCGTCATCCGGTCGGCAGTGAGCGCATCGGCGACCCAGCGCCGCTCCTCGATAATCGCGGTCACCAGGCGTTGGCTGTGATTGCTGAGGCGCAAATGGCCGGGCGTCGCCGGCGTCCCCAAGGTCACGTCGGAATCGAGATAGGTAATCGCAGGAAAGCCCGCAACGCCGTCCCAGTCGGTCTCTACCGCCGCGCCCGGTACCAGGCTGCGGATACGATAGGGGCCGGGCGGCATTTCGGCCGCCAAGTCGCGCTCCTCGCCCGGTGCCAGGGTGATTTGCGCCTGCACATGCGGTACCGACATCGGCCCCCACATGCAATATTCCCCCGATTGCAGCGGGCGGATTGCCGGGACCGGGCGGAAGCTCGCCTCGACATTGCGGGAGAAATCGCGGTCGTAATCGATGTTGCAGGAGGGGCAATGAGCCCCCGTCGGCAGCCGGTCAAGGGTTCCCGACCAGGCCTTGGCGCCGCGACAGCCGGGACATAACAGGTCCCAGCGCAGATCCAGCAATCCCTCCCGCACCGCCTGCAGGCAGAGCTCGATCACCTCCAGTGCCGGGCGCTGCCACTGGCGCGCCAGGGCCAGAGGCCGGATCCGCCACAGATCGACCTCTTGGGCCGTCAGGATGTGATCGGCGAGACGGCGGGCGAGGCCATGGCCATGCGGGCCGGCCTCGATCGCCGCCACCATCTGGTCGAGGCGTTGCCGTAGTTCCGGAGAAACCTCCGGCGCCGTGAAGGGAAAGATCTGCTGGGCCTCACCTTTGGCGAAAGCATTGGCCGACGCCATCATGCGGCTGTAATTGCGTTCGGCTGAGGGGAAAAAGCCGGTCCTCAGGATCAGCCGGCCGAACCAGTTGGCCGGCGTTGCCGTAATCCGGTAGGTCAGCCGGCTGCCGCCTGGCGTCGCTTCCAGCCGCATCTCCGCGCCGAGGAATTTCAGCGGCCCGCGGTCGAACACCCGGTCATGTTCCAGCCATTGTCCGGCGATCCAGTTGACGGGGATTTCGCGCCATTTGAGATCGACCCAGCCCATCTTGGCGCTGCCGGTGGTCAGCACTGAGCCGTCCGGCTGTGGCGTTTCCACGATCTGGTGCAGTGGCAGGCCGCTGGCCTCGTTCAACCGGGCGGTATCCGCCATCAGCGGCCAGACCACCGCCGGCGGATGATCGAAGTCCCAGGTCCAGCTGCGTGTCTGTGCTTGCGCCATTGCCCCGTCTCTGACAACCCGCCCCTGAAAGCCTCGGGCCGTTGTCGAAATTCCCTCTCAGGCCAACAGGTTAGCGGTAGTGGCGCGACGCCTACCAGGCGAGCGCGGTCATCGCGAAATCGGCCATCACGTCATGTCTACGCATCAGATCGACCGTCAGATGCGGATCGATGCGGCCATTTTTCAGCACGTCGTCGCGGTGAATGCCACCGCCGAGGAAAAGCGACTTGGCGCCGATTCCGGCAGCCCCGGCCACGTCGGTGCGGCAGGAATCGCCCACACCCAGTACCCGCGCCGGATTATCGAGCCTGAGTTCTTCCAGGCAGCGCTGATAGATGCCGGCATGCGGCTTGCCGAACCAGATTACCTTGCCGCCCAGTTCCTGATAGCGCTGGGCGATGGCACCGGCACAGATCTCGATGATATCGCCCCGGTGCACCATCAGATCGGGATTGGCACAGAGCAGTGGCAGGCCGTTCCAGGCCGCCCGGCGCAGGGTTTCCTCGAACTGCGCCACGGTATCTTCCGGCCCCTCCACACCCACCACCAGCAGGAAGCCGGCACGGTCGAGATCGCTGGTGAGATCGACGCCGAGGCCCTCGACCAGGCTCAGATCCTTGTCGGGAATGATCGGATAGACGACCCGGCCGAGATGCTTGAGATCCGCCGTCGGCCGGTCGCGCAAGGCGCGCCAGGTTTCCTCGCCGGAGGAATAGAGGCCGTCATAGAGATCCGGCGTGATGCCCATTTCGGCAATGCGCTTGGCGACCAGCGATGCCCGGCGCGGCGCATTGGAAATGATGCCGACGCGCTTGCCGAGGCGGCGCGCCTCCTTCAGGCAATCGAGCGCCGCCGGATAGCAATTGATGCCGTCATGCATGCAGCCCCAGAGATCGAGAATGAGCCCGTCGACCTGGTCGGCGATGTCGCGGAACCCGTCACAGAATTGCGGGGCAGTGCGGGTGGCAGTGGAAGAGATGGACATGGTTTGCGTGAATTCCGGTTCAACAGGTCAGCTATTGGGCGCCGCCGCATCGTTGCGGACCAGGCGCGGCTCGCCGAAGAGGTAGCCTTGGCCAAAATCGATATGCAAATCGAGCAGCTCGCGCAACACCGTCTCGCTTTCGATACGGTCGGCGACGAGGTCGATGGCATAGGAATCGAGAATCCGCTTGAGCGCGCCGGGATCCTCGCCGATCTGCCCGGCAGCGACCGCCGACAGCAGCGTGTCGGCGCCGAATTTCAGGAAGCGGACATGCCGGCTGGAGAGATCGGCGACGTCGAGATCCAGGCTGTAGATCTGGTCAATCGAGAAGCGGAAACCCATCTGCGCCAGGCGTCCGAGATCGGCCCAGACCGCCTGATCGGCGCTTTCGATGCCGCGCTGGGCGAATTCGAAGACCAGGTTCGGCGCCAGCTCGACATGCTGCGACATGAGATTGATGAACTGCTGGAAGAAATCGCGATCGGCCAGGGTGTGATGCGAGATATTGAGGAAGAAGCCCGCCGAGCTGTTGCCGCGCCGCAGGCGGCGGATCAATTGGATGCAGCGGAACAGCATCAGATTGTCGACGGCGGTGATCAGGCCGTGACGTTCGGCGATATCGATATACTGGTCGGGCAACAGCACACGGTCGGCACCGGCCCGGATCGGCGAGAAGCATTCGTAATAGCGGCGCTTGCGCTGGGGCAGGCTGACGATCGGCTGCAAAGCCAGCTCGACGCCATTCTCGCGCAAGCCATCGCGCACGATGTCGAGGATGGTCTTCTCATCCAGCCCCTCGGCGATCGGCGGCATCGGCAGGCTGCCGCTGGTGTTTTCCGCTTCGGGTGCCTCCGCCTGAGCTTTGCGAGCGGCAGCGCGGCTGGCCGCGGCGGCGGCATTCTGCGCCGCTGTCTTGCCGGACGCTGTCAGGCCCATGCTGGCCGGTGCACGGAACGGTGCGGCGCCATTGCCAGGCTTGGCGGCAACGCTGCCCGCGAGCTTGGACGCTGTGCCGGCGGCACGGGCGCTCGGCGCGCCGGCAGCCGGCGGCGCCTTTGCACCAGCAGTGGGCGCTGCCTTGGCCTGGCCGTTGGTATCGGCTTCCTTGGCGCGAGCCGAGTAAAGCCGCTCGACCAGCGATTGCAGCACTTTGACTTCTGCCACCACGCTGTCGACATTCTGCGGCGGCTGGCCCTCCAGATTGGCGACCGCGACATCGAGCCGGTCGACCGCTGTCGCCAGTCGATGCTGGTTGCCGAGCAAAGAGGTCATGTCTTCGGCGAGGCCGGACATCTGCTGGCGGTGGCGCCGCGCCAGGACATATTGCGACAGGGCGATATGCAGGAAGCAGCCGAAACTGAAGGCAAAGCCGCCGGAAATAACAGCGAGGACCGGTGACAGGCCGGGCACATAGCCCGGCAGCAGCCAGACCACCACAATGGCGGCGCCGGAACTGAGGAGCAGCATCAGAAGATGAGACAGGATGCGCATCGTCTCTTCTGACTAACCGCTTATTGTTAAGAGTAAATTAAGCAGCAAAGCTGTCCTTTTCCGGATCCCCAAAACTGATGGCAGAACCCCTGGTCGCGCCTTTGAACCTGCCAACCTGACAGGATCAGCGATGGTCGGCGCCGACTGCCTCGCTGACATTGCCAAAGCCGTCACGCCGCAGCAATGCCGCAAGTTCGCGGTTGATGCGGCGG
>DATMUQ010000886.1:0-11562 GCA_035563795.1 Terriglobales bacterium
CAATATCTCCAGCAAGCCTGGCATCGGCACCGTCGTGTCACTCTGCCTCCCGGCCAGCCGGGTCGTGCCGTAGAGCTGAGCAAGCGCCCGTTAGCTGCTGCGGCCATCAGCAAATCCGTCGAGCAAGGCACGGAGATTGACGCCAAGCTCCGGCGCCGGATAGCCACCCTCCTGCACCAGAACTGTCGGCAGTTTCATCGCCCCCAACAGCTTGCCGGCTTCCCGGAAACCGGGCGTCGTCACCTTCAGCCCAGCCAGTGGATCGCCCTCGAAAGCATCGAGACCGAGCGCCACCACCAGCGCTTCAGCGCCATGCTTGCGCGTGGCGGCGATGATCGTTTCCAGCGCCTGCAGATAGACGGCATCCGGACTGCCGAGCGCCAGCGGCAGATTGAGATTGCATCCGACTCCCGCCTCCGCGCCCGTCTCCGCCGCATAGCCCCAGAAGAACGGATAGTAGTTGGAGGGATCGGCATGCACCGAGGCGGTGAAGACATCCGCTCGTTCATAGAAGATCGCCTGCGTGCCGTTGCCGTGATGCACATCGATATCGACGATGGCAACCTGCTGGGCGCGCTGACGCAGATGCTGCGCGGCGATGGCACTGTTGTTGAGATAGCAGAAGCCGCCGGCCATATCGGCATAAGCGTGATGCCCCGGCGGCCGGCAGAGGGCGTAAGCACTATCGCGCCCATCCAGCACCAGCTGCGCCGCCTGCACGGCAGTGGCGGCGCTGGCTTTGGCGGCAGTCCAGGTGTCGGCACCAATCGGGCAAGCGGTATCCGCCATGTGATAGCCGGCCTGCCCCACTACCGATTGCGGGTAGCCGTCCTGACGGCTGCGCGGATGCATGTTGGGCGTCACCAGATCGGCAGCGCCCGGCAGACGCTGCCAGCGTTCATGCGCCGTGCGGAGAAAAGCGAGATAGCGCGCATCATGCACGGCGCCGATCGCCTCCTCTATCACCTGATCGCTGAGCCGGTCAGGCGCCAGGATCGCCGGCAGCTGTCCTTCTAGGCGAAGACCATCGAGCAACATGGTCGCCCGCTCCGGCTTCTCCGGGCAAGGCTGCCAGGCGCCGCGCACCAGGAAACGTTGCGGCGCATGCGCCAGTTGTGCTTCGGAAAAAACGATCTGCATTGACACGCCTCGCCGGGAGATTCCGCACCAAAAGAAAACAGCCGGCCCATCATCCGGGCCGGCTGCGAGTTTGACAAGTGAGGCGTAATAAAGATCAGGCGGCGGCGCGCAGCCCCGCTGCCGAAGAGAGATGATCGAGAGCAGCAACAATGCCGCCGCTGCGATGCGGGATGTTGCTGAGCGACAGGCCCATTTCCACGCCGCTCAACGTGCCCGACAGCATGAGATCGTTGAAATCGCCGAGATGGCCGATGCGGAACACCTTGTCGGCAAGCTTGCCGAGGCCGGCGCCGAGCGACATGTTGAAGCGTTCCAAGATGACCTTGCGCAGCCCATCGGCCGAATGGCCTTCCGGCACGAAGACGGCAGTCACCGACTGGCTGTATTCCTTGGGCTCGGCGCAAACCGTCTCCAGGCCCCAGGCGGCCACCGCGCGGCGGGTCGCCTCGGCATGGCGCGCATGACGCTGGAAGATGTTTTCCAAACCTTCGGCTTCAATCAGGTTCAAGGCTTCCTGCAGGCCGAAGAAGAGGTTGCAAGCCGGCGTATAGGGGAAGTTGCCGCCGGTGCTATTGGCCAGCATCGGCTCCCAGTCCCAGAAGGCGCGCGGCAGCTTGGCAGTCTTGCTGGCAGCCCGCGCCTTTTCGCTGATGGCGACGAAAGCGAGACCGGCCGGCAGCATCAGACCCTTCTGCGAACCACCGACAGCGATGTCGACGCCCCAATCGTCGAAACGGAAATCGGCGCTGCCCAGCGACGAGATGGTGTCCACCATCAGAAGTGCCGGATGCTTCGCCCGGTCGATTGCCTTGCGGATCTCGGCAACCCGGCTCATGACGCCGTTGGAGGTCTCGTTGTGCACGAGGAGGATCGCCTTGATCTGATGCGCCTTGTCCTCGGCGAGAGCGGCCTCAACAGCTTCTGGGCTGGGGCCACGGCGCCAGTCGGTGGCAAGTGTGCGGACATCGAGGCCGAGCTTGCGCGCCATGGCTCCCCACAGCACGGCGAACTGGCCGGTATCGAAGGTGAGCACCGTATCGCCCGGCGACAAGGTGTTCACCAAAGCGGATTCCCAGCCGCCAGTACCGCTGGCCGGAAAAATCAGGACCGGCTGCTTGGTCTTGAAAATCGGCTTGATGCGCTCCAGCACATCCTTGCCGAGACGCGCGAATTCCGGCCCGCGATGGTCCAGCACCGGCCGGGCGATGGCATGCAGCACACTGTCAGGGATATTGCTCGGACCGGGCACCTGCAGGAAGTGCCGTCCAGGTTGATGGGCCATCTGTTCCTCCACGCGATCTTTGTGATGCGTTGAGGTTAGCCATAGGCGACCGACTCAACTGGCTTGCCAGCGACGGCGAACGACGACTGAGCGGCCCGAAAAGCAGACGCGGATACCTGCTACCGCTAACCACCATCTTGGCCGGGGCATTCGAGCTGGAAGACACCAGCCCGAAAATCGGATCACAACAGGATGATCTGACCGAGTGATCAAATCATCCTGTCACGCGACTGTCTTATGCCCGTTTATTCCGCCGTCACCACCAGGGCGTCGACGGTAACCGCGCCATCGGTCAGCACCATCAGCGGATTGACGTCGAGTTCGACCAGGCTGCCGTTATGGGCCTCGGCAAAGCGGGCGATGGCCGCCACCGCGTCGACCAGGGCATTGATGTCGCCGGCCGGCTTGCCGCGATAGCCGCGCAGCAGCTTGGCGATCTTGAGCTTGTTGATAGCGCTAGCAATCGCTTCCTTGCTGGTTGGCAACAGCAGCATGGTGGCGTCCTCAACCATCTCGACCAGGATGCCCCCCGCGCCGACCACCAGCGCCAGGCCGAATTGCGGATCGCGCTTGATGCCGACGATCATCTCGGCCACCACATTGGTGACCATCTTCTCGACCAACACCTTGGCCACGGTCGCGCCCGGCTTGTAGGCGGCGAGCGAGGTCCGCATCTTGGCGACAGCCGCCTCGACCTCGGCGGCCGATTTCAGGTTGATGGCAACCGCACCTGCCTCGGTCTTATGGGCAAGCACCGGATCAGCCACCTTCACCACTACCGGGAAACCGAGCTCGGCGGCGGCCGCAGAGGCCGCTTCAGGAGCCACCAGGCGGCTCTGTGGCGCCTTCAGGCCATATTCGGCCAGCTTCGCCTTTGCAGCAGCTTCCGACCACAGGGTCTGCTTGGCGTCGGGCTTCAATGCCGGCGTCGCCGCCACTTCAATCTGCAGACCGCCCTTGGCTTGTTCCGCGCGGTATTGAGCAAACTGATGCGCTGAGGCGAAAGCCGTCAGCGCCTCTGGCAGGCCCTGCAAAGGTGCCGCTTCGGCGACGATGGTTTCATCCCGCAGGTGACCCGGGAACAGTTCCGGGATGGTGGCGGTGATGATCGGCATCTTGCCATGGCGCTTGGCCGCGGTGATCAATGCGCGGCGGCTGGAATCGAACACCTGTTCGCTCTCGGCGCTTTCGGTGGCGTAGTCGAGCATCAACATGCCGGCATCGAAATCGCCGGCCAGGACCGTTGAGAACAACTCGGTCAGGAGCGGTTCTTTACCCCAGAGCGAGGTGTTGTAATCGAGCGGATTGGTGACGCTGGCGAAATTCGGCAATTGCGCCCGCAAGGCTTCCGCCTGCTCCTGCGGAAAGCCCGGCAGCGGCACATCAAGCTTTTCGCAAACATCGGCCGTCAGCAGCCCGTCACCGCCCGAGCAGGTGAAGACCGCCAGGCGCTTGCCCTTGGGCAGGCCGGCCGAGGTCACCAGCTTCAGGGTTTCCAGCAATTGCGGGATGGTATGGACGCGGATGACACCCAGCCGTTCGAACAGGGCGTCATACATCTTGTCGCTGCCGGCCAGCGAACTGGTATGGCTCATGGCCAGCTTGGCGCCGAGCTCGGAATTGCCGGCCTTGAGTGCCACCAGCGGCTTGCCATTGGCGAGCGCCTTGGCGGCGGCCCGGCTGAAGGCCGGCACGTCATTCAGGCCTTCGATATAGAGGCCGATCGCCTTGACCCGGGGGTTTTCCGCCAGGGCATCGACGTAATCCGCAACATTGAGGACCACCTGGTTGCCCGAGCTGATGACATAGGCAAAGGGCACGCTGCGGTGGTTCATGGTGAGGTTGAGGGCGATATTGCCGCTCTGGGCGATGATGGCGCAGCCCGTCTCCACCCGCTTGCCGAGATGGCCGGTCGGCCATAGGGCGATGCCGTCCAGATAGTTCAAGACGCCGTAACAATTCGGCCCGACCACGGCGAGATCGCCAGCCGCTTCGATGAAACGCTGCTGCAGGTCAACACCTTCCCCGCCAACCTCGGCATAGCCGGCGGCATAGCAGATCGCGCCACCGGCGCCGCGGGCATTGAGCTGCGACATGATGTCGATGGTGGCCTCGCGCGGAACCGCGATGAAGGTCGCATCTGGTGCTTCCGGCAGATCGGCAATCGAGGCGAAGCAGGGCCGGCCACCGATTTCACGATATTTTGGATTGACCACCCAGATCTGGCCGGCAAAACCTGTTTCGTCGCAGCGACGGATGGCTTCCTCCATCGCGGCGCCACCGACGATGCAGACATGCTTCGGGTTCAGCAGGCGGCGCAGATTGGTCTGCCGCTTGGTCAGGGATCCGGACATTAATAACGTTTCCTTAGGTGATAGGCGTCATAGTCTGGATGGCGTGGTAGCAGAGCGGCCGGCTCCCTGGAAAGGGGGGAAACTATGCAATGGCCGCATCGCTTCGGCGGGTTTTCGGTGGGTTTGCGCATGGCTGCAAATACCCGGCGTCCTCCCCGCACCAGCAAGAGTCGGCCACGGAACGGCAAGAACGGACCGTGTGCGCGATCATAGTCTTGCCGCAATCGCATGTGATACAGCGACGGTGAGTGATTGGCCGCCAGCGGAACCGAGCGGCAGAAAGATGCAGCAGCCCTGCAAACGGGCGCTGCTGATGATCAGGGGTTGCGTTGTGTCGAGGAATTGGCTGAACCGGTTGAACCGAAGCAAGGTACAAGGCACCCAGCGATATGCGCGCCTGTCCTACCGGGTCGCGGCAGGTTTCGGTCTTGTCGCTATCGCGATCGGTGCGGCTTGGCTCGATCCCGCGCTGATCTCACCGGTCAATGCCCAGGACGTCAGCTATTTCCGTATTGCCAGCGGCGGCCCCGGCTCGCAATCCTTCGAAATCGCCGGCGATATCAGCAAGGCAATCAGCAACCCATCGGGCGCGACCGATTGTGAGGTCAGCGAGAATTGCGGCGTTCCTGGCGTCATCGGCATTGCCCAGACAACCTCCGGTGGGGTTGAAAGCCTGAAGCTGCTGAAAAGCGGCGGCGCCGATGCGGCGATTGTCCAGGCGAACATGGCGGCGCTGGCGCTCGATGGCAAAGGCCCGTTCAAATCAGCCGGCCCCAATGCCGATTTGCGGGCGATCGCTACCGTCGGCGATACCACGCTGCAGGTCATTGCCCCGGATCAATCGAGCATCAACAGCCTCAGCGATCTGAAGGGGCGCCGCATCGCCATCGGCACCGCCGAAAGTGACAGCGCTATTTCAGTGAATCAGATCTTCATGCTGCTGGGGATTGTCGACAAGAAAACCAAGCTGATCCCGGTATCCATTGCCGACGCGGCCGCCCAGCTGGTCGATGGCAAGGTCGATGCCATCGCCATCATGGACCGCAAGAACGCACCACCCGTCATGGCGATCAGCGATCACATGACCGTGCGTCTGGTTTCCATCACCCCGGCGGAGCTGAGCAAGATCGGCACTGACCGGCACGATTTCGTCCTTGCCCATCTGCCGACTGGGACTGACGGAAGCACGCGGCAGGCCGATACACTGATCAGCCCGATCCTGTTTGTCGTGCCTTCCGCGACCAAGGATGAGATCGCCGCCGATCTGGCCCGCAGCCTGGTGGTACCGAAGCCCGGCACCAAGACGACCGCCAATCCGGCCGCCGCCACCGCCAGCGCCCATATCGAATCGACGGTGCTGCCGCTGCATCCGGGGGTCCAGCGCCTGCTGCAGACCACCAACTGAGGCGCGCCCGACCTTAGCTGCCAATCCCAGCTTTCCCTGACGGCCCGCTTGTAGAACTCGCCGCCGCGCGTCAGCCTTGCGTCAGGGGTAAAATAGCTCATAAGATCAGCGGATTGTTGCCACTGAAAAGACGAGACGATGTCCGATCAGCGCCTGAGTCCGATTGTCGTGCAAACCAACCAGGCAGATCTGACACGAGAACTCGATCATTTGCGGGGCCGCGACCGGCTGCCCTATGACATCGCCGCCTGGATCCTCATGGGCATCGGGCTTTGCCTGGTGGTCTATGCCGGGCTCCTGCCCAGCCTGCTGCCAGGTCTGCTGATCTACGAATTCGTGCAGCTGGCGGGCATCCGCCATCGCAGCTTCGGCGTCACCTACCGCGCCGGCAAAGTCATCGCCGTCAGCCTGCTGGCGACGTTTGTGACACTCTTGTTGCTGATGGGCATCGGGTCGCTGGCGGCCCTGGCGACGTCGAAATCCGACAGCTTCGTCATCCTGCTGCAGCGCATGGCCGATATCATCGATGCCGGCCGGATTCATTTTCCCGACTGGGCGCAGCAATACCTGCCAAGCAATGTCGAGGACCTGAAGGCGACCGCCGCCGATTGGCTCCGCATCCATGCCGGCGATCTCCGCCAGGTCGGCGAGAATTTCGGCCGCATCTTCGTGCGCATCCTGGTCGGCATGATCATCGGCGGCATGGTCGCCATCAGTACCAGCGCCGAACCGGCCAAGCTCGGCCCCTTGACGAGCGCGCTGCAGGACCGCATCCGTTTTCTTGGCACGGCCTTCCGGCGCGTCGTCTTCGCGCAGATCCGCATCTCGGCCTTCAATACGATCCTGACAGCCCTCTATCTCAGCGTCCTCTTGCCGCTGCTGGGCATTGAATTGCCGCTGGTGAAGACGATGATCGCCGTCACCTTCGTGGTCGGCCTCATTCCCGTCATTGGCAATCTCATCTCCAACACGGTCATCGTCATCGTCTGCCTCAGTTCGTCGCTCTATGCGGCGATCGGCTCCCTGGTCTTCCTCGTCTTCATCCACAAGCTGGAATATTTCATCAATGCGCGGATCATCGGCTCCCAGATCCGCGCCCGCGCCTGGGAAATGCTGCTCGCCATGCTGGTGATGGAGGCGCTGTTCGGCATCGCCGGGGTGATCGCGGCGCCGATCTTCTACGCCTATCTGAAGGACGAATTGACCGCCCGCGGCGTCATCTGAGGGCTGATCCGGGTCAGGCGGTCGCCTGTGCAATCTCGATGCGGATGATGAAGAGCTGATCCGCGCTTTCCACGCCGAGCAGGCGATGGCCAGTAGTTTCACAGAAATGCGTGAAATCCCCCGGTGCGCCAGGGTCCGTCGCCTGTATTTCCAGCACGCTGCCCGGCTCCATCTCGCGGATCAGACGGCGGGCCTTCAATACCGGCAGCGGGCATTTCATGCCGCGGGCGTCGAAAATCTGCGCCATCCTACTGCGCTCCTTCAAGCTGCTTGCCGGAACCGGCGGCGCCATCCGCGGCGATCTTGCCCCCGATCACATCCAGCAAGCCGGCGCCCAGGATCATCACGCCGCCGATGATTTCCCGCCAACCGAAAGGCTCATCGGTCAGGATCGCGGCCGAAACCACGCCGACCACAGCTTCCAGCATGAAGAGGATGGCGGCGCGGGTCGGCGACATGCGCCCTACCGCCCAGAAGCTGAGACCCATGCCGGGAATGATCCAGACCAGTACCGCGACCACGGCCCAGGGCAAGGCTCCGGTCAGTTCCCCCGCCGCCGGGACCAGGTTTCCGGGGAAGACCTGCAGCAGCAGGAGCGCGCCGGAACAGATCAGCCCGAAGGCGAACTGGTAGAAGGTCTTGGGAATGACCCCGGCCGACCCGCTCAGCGCCATGCCGATCAGGCTCAGCGCCCAGAAGATGCTCGCAAGCACGCCGAACCATTCGGCAAGGCCGTGCGGCAGTGGGATGCCGCCTTCATTGCCAACCAGCACCGCCATACCGGCGAAGCCGAGCACGATGGTTGCAAGGCGCGTTGTCGAGATCGGCGTCTTCAGGATCAGGCGTTCGAGAATCGCGCTCCAGATCGGGTTTAAATAGAACAGCAGCACGACCTTGCCCACGGAACCGTAGACGACACCCATGCTGTAGAAGGTGTTGCAGATACCTGCGGTCGCACCGACCCAGAAGGCAGCGAGGCCGAAGGAGCCAAACCGCCCCCGCCCCACCAGGACCACCGGCAGCATGACAAAGAAGGGCGCACCATAAACCAGCAGCGATGCCCAGGCACCGGAGAGACCGGTCTCGGTGATCTGGCGCAAGGGAATCCAGATACTGCCCCAGAGCATCGCCGAGACCAGGATGGCAATCGTTGGCAATGCCGAAGAGGCGCGTGGTTGAGCGGTCATGAGGTCAGTCCAGCCGTGGATAACCCGATGCCACCGCTTCCTCTTCCATCGCCAGGATGGCGGCATAGGCAGCAGGTGGCAGCACCGTGACATCCGCGATCAGCAGGGCTTCGCGCGCAGCTCGCAAAGCCGGATCATTGACCGCCGCCTGCAAGCCGTCGCGCAGCCGGTGCATGGTTTCCGCTGACGTTGTGAGGCTGGTGATATAAGGCAGGTTGGGCGCCGGGGCGGTCGGGCAGAGCCGGCGGATACCTTGCATTTCCTCAGGTGCGACCTGCTCGATCAAGGCGAGACTCACGCAATCGATCGAAGCGACGTCGGCTTCGCCACGGCGCACGGCCGCCAGCGAGAGGCGATGGGCGCCGGTTTCCAGGCCGCTGGCGAAAAACCGCCCATGTTCGGCCAGAGGCGCCACCAGATGACGCAGCGTGTTGTAACCGCTTTGCGAATCCGTGCCGTTATACGCGACCCGCTTGCCGCGCAGATCCTCCGGCGTCTCGATCCCGCTATCCTCCCTGACGACCACATAGCTGCGATAGGTCGCGCCATCGCATCCCGCCGCGCGATAGCAGGGCGTGGCCAGCAATTGCACTTTGCCCGCCAGCACATGGGTCAGCGGATAGCCGCAGGTCTGGGTGAACAGGAGATCCGGCGCCAGCCAATGCGCTTCGAGATCGACCGGCTCGGTCAGATCCACCGGCAAATCCTTGAGCTCGGCATTGGCGAAATGCCGCAACAATCCCCGCCCCCATGCCTGGGTCGCCGCGTCCAATTCCGGCAAGGCATACATGGGCAATCCAACGATCATGGCCTGACTTTCTACCGCTTGATGTAAGGAAGTTAAAACGAGCTTGCAGCCGAAGACCACCCACTGGCGGCGCGGATCAGCCCTTCGCTCATTCGATAGGAGGCATCGCCCTCGGACAAAAAGATCTCCCGCACCGTCTTCAATCCGGTCGGCGCATCCAGCGCGCCAGCGGAGATGAAGATCTTCTCCGTCACCTCACCCGCCCGCAGCGGCTGCATGAAGAGGCAACTGGTGCAGACCGAACAGAAGCCACGCTGCAGTTCCGGAGAAGCGGCAAACCACGTCACCTGATCCGGCTGCTGGATCTTGAGCGCCGCTACAGGTGCCGCGCTATAGGCACCGGCAAAACCGTGCCAATGAAAGCACTGGGCACAGTGGCAAACGACCACATCCTCCGGCGCGGACGACAGCTCGAAGCGCACCGCGCCACATTGGCAGCCGCCTGCTTTAGCCGGGGCCGCCGACGACATCGGCTCGAGCACCGCCAGCGGCTCAACCGGCTCGCCATTGCGGACGGATGACTGGGCATATTTCGGCAGATCGTCATCGATCGCCTCGTAATCGCCCCGGTGATCGACCCAGATATGGGCCCGCAAGGTGAGATCATGGCGCCGGTCCAGGCTGCCGATGGTCACGTCAAGGTCGGTACCGTCCTTGCTCCGCCAGAACAGCTTGCTGCCGCAATGACGGCAGGAGCCCCGCTCTGCCTTGGAAGAGGCCGCGTACCAAAACAGTTCCGCCTCGCCGGTCAGATCGACCAGGTCGCGTCGTGAGCCGATGAAGGCACCCAAAGAGCCGTGAAACCGGCGACACATGTGGCAATGGCACGGGCTGGGCTGGGAGAAATCGCCCCGGACCCGGTAACGAACCGCGCCGCACAGGCAGCCCCCCCGCCGCTCCGCGGGCCGTTGTTCGGCCGTCACTGTCGCTTCCAGGCTGTCACTCAACTTGTCCCTCCCCCAGCTTTTCTCGCTGCCAAACGCCGCGTCGCTGACGCATGATCGCGACCTAACTTAACGGCAACAACGACTTTTTTACGATTTGCCTGTTGAATGACTCAGCTTAACACGATATAACTTGTATATACAGGCATAGATAACTCAAGGCCATGAACACGCTGACAGGACCGGTCGCTTCAGCCGGCATTCGCAAAGGGGATATCGGCCGTCATGACTACGTCATTGATGGACCTACCCTGGTTTTAGCAGTCGGCATCTACGCTTCGTTTCTTCTTCTCACCGCCAGTTATCATCTGCTGCCCTGGTATCTTGCCTGCCCGCTGACCGCCCTCGTCATCGCGCTGCACGGTTCGCTGCAGCATGAAGCGACGCATGGCTATCCGACCCGCTGGAAGGGGCTCAACAGCTTCATCGTCGGCTGGCCGCTCTGGCTGTGGCTGCCTTATCTCGAATATCGCAAGACCCATCTCAATCATCACATCGATGAGAACCTGACCGATCCCACGATCGATCCGGAATCCAATTATCTGACACCGGCGCAATGGGAGGCTCTGTCCCCGCTGCATCGCGCCATGCGGCAAGCCATGCGCCCACTCTTCGGCCGCATGCTGGTCGGACCCGCTTATTATACCGTGATGACCCTGATCAGTCTGGTACTGACCTTGCGCGCCGGCAACTGGCGTGGCTTGCGACCCTGGGCGCTTCACCTGCCGGCCGTGGCGCTGATTCTTTACTGGGCGACGCATATCTGCGGCATTCCGCTCTGGGTCTATGTCTTCGGCATGGCCTATCCGGGCACGTCTCTGGCGCTGGTGCGCTCCTTTGCCGAACATCGCGCCCATCCCAGCGTCACTGGCCGCACGGTGATCTGCCAGGCGGGGCCGTTCTGGAGCCTGCTTTTCCTGTTCAACAACCTGCACGTCATCCATCACGACGAGCCGGGCCTGGCCTGGTACAAGCGTTCTGCCCGCTATCTGGCGCGGCGCGACGAACTCACCGCCCGCGACGGTGCCTATGTCTTGCCGGGTTATGGGAAGCTGTTCGCCAAATACGGCTTCGCCGCCAAGGAACCGCTCTTCCATCCGACGGTGCAATAAGCACCTCGCGCTATCTTAGAAGAGCGCGGGCATAAAAGAGCACCGCCCCAAAAGAAAAAGCCCGCCATCACGGCGGGCTTTTTGCTGATCGCGGAGGCTACCGGTT
>DATMUQ010000887.1:0-2758 GCA_035563795.1 Terriglobales bacterium
GGCCGCCAATCCATTGCCGCCGGTTGCCAGCAACCCGCAGCCGAGCCGCGCGCATGGCGGCAGCAAGAGCTGCTCCTGGCCGGTCGGCGATCCGAAGCAGCCGGGTTTCCACTTCTGCGGCGAGCCGGCCGAGCCTGGCCGGCCCTATTGCCCGAACCACTGCCATCTCGCCTATCACCGGAAGTCGGAGGCGGCCTAACCGCCGAATACCGCGACGCCTCCTGGGCCTGTTTGTGACAGGCGATAGGGGCAGCGTTGCGAGGGGGAAGACAACAGCCGGCGATCTTGCGATCGCCGGCTGTTTTCCTTTTGACACCATCATCCCGCCCCCCTTCGCCAGCCCCGCCATCCGCGCAGCCCTCGTCCGCGCCAACGCGCGTTGACGCAGTGCAGCATAAGGTGCATGAGCAAGGCACTGCGCGCGCTCATTTTCTCTCGGCTGCGCCCGCACCGATGCTGACCATCAAACGACCGGCACTGCGCAGATGACGCGGATCCTCACCACCGTCTTTTTCACCTTCATCTGCTACATGACCGTGGGCATCCCGCTCGCCGTGCTGCCGGTCTATGTGCATGACGATCTCGGCCTGGGCACGGTGCTCGCCGGCCTGGTCATCAGCGCGCAATATGCCGCCACTTTGCTGACCCGGCCCAAGGCCGGCTATATCTGCGACCATATCGGCCCCAAGAAGGCTGTGTTCCGCGGCCTGATCGCCTGCGGCGGCAGCGGCATCCTGATGATGATCGCCGCCTTGCTGAAGGACATGCCGGCGCT
The DNA here is from genome assembly GCA_035563795.1 of Terriglobales bacterium. Lineage (GTDB taxonomy): Bacteria > Pseudomonadota > Alphaproteobacteria > Dongiales > Dongiaceae > Dongia_B. Next base: position 776 of record DATMUQ010000887.1, read on the forward strand.
CAGCTATGGCGTGCTCCTCGCCGGACGGCTCACGCTTGGTTTCGGCGAGAGCCTCGTCGGCACCGGCTCCATCACCTGGGCGATCGGCCAGATGGGGCCACGCCATACCGCACGGATCATTTCCTGGAATGGCATCGCTACTTACGGCGCGCTGGCGATCGGCGCACCGCTTGGCGTCAAGTTGGTGGAGTATTGGGGTTTCGTCGCCATCGGCGCCAGCATCCTAGTCCTGGCTTTGAGCGGCATCCTGCTCAGCCGCTTCAAGGCAGGAACGCCGATCATCGGCGGCGAGAAGCTGGAATTCATCCAGGTCTTCAGCCGCGTGCTGCCGCATGGCATGAGCCTGGCGCTTGGCGCCAGCGGCTTCGGCACCATCGCCACCTTCATCACCTTGTTCTATGCCAGCCAACATTGGCCGGATGCCGCCTGGTGCCTGACCATCTTCGGTGCCAGCTTCATCGGCGCGCGGCTGGCTTTCGCCAATACCATCAACCGCTATGGCGGGCACCGTGTCGCCATCGTCTCCTTCACGGTGGAGATCGTCGGCCTGATCCTGCTCTGGCTGGCGGCGACACCTTTCATGGCGCAGCTTGGCGCGGCCCTAACGGGGCTCGGTTTTTCGCTGATCTTCCCGGCTTTGGCGGTAGAAGCGGTGAGCCTCGTTCCCGCGCCCAATCGCGGCGCGGCACTCGGTGCCTATTCGGTCTTCGCCGATGTCTCGCTGGGCGCCACCGGACCCTTGGCCGGTTTCATCATCGGCAGTTTCGGCTATGCGGCGATCTATCTCAGTGCCGCGATCGGCGTGGTGATCGCCCTGCTACTCGCCATCTACCTGCATCGGCGCAATCATCCGGCAGCGCTGGCGGCGCCCTGAACGGCACCGCCATCTGCCGTGACGATCACGGATGCTCGCGCAGCTCCGCCTTGTTGAGCGGCGAAGCGAGATAGCAACCGAATTCCTTCGGGAAATTCGCCCCCACCCGCGCATGCACCTTGCCCTGGCGACCGAAGAAGGTCATCCGGTCGTTGATCGGGCACAAAGCCTCGTGCCAGATATTGGCGTGGATATAGAGCCCCTGCCCGCCATCGAACCAGAAGGTGGTGAAGCTCTCCGGCTTGATGTCATCGCCCGGCAAAGCCAGCGTGACAACGAACGGCCCAGGCTCGGTCGGGAAGAACATCTGGCCGCCATCGGGATGATAATTGGCGCGCCACATCAGCAACTCATTGCGTGGCCCGCTGGCCTTCTCGAAATTCACCTTCGACGGCTGCTGGCTCCAGCCCAGCACGTAATTATCGTCCACTGCTTCGTTCCAGGCGCGCAAGGCATCGCCCTGCCAGCGGAAGGCGAAGGGGCCCTCGGTGGTGCCGCCCTGGTCGCCCGTACCCGGCTCGACCTGGCGCCAGCCCTGGGAGGGCCAGCGGGTGATGTCGACCTTGCGGGCGTCCGGACCATCGATGATCTCGCCATAGCCCTTCAGATTCTCCGGCGTGCCGCGCACCAGCGGCAGGCGATAGACCGGCAGATCCGGCATGGTCACGGCATCGGGCCGCAGATTAGGGGTGATCTCGTCTTTGTGTTGGGTGCCGTCCATGGCGCGATCCTCATCGTCGATTTGATGGCACCAGTCTCCGCCTGAACCAGGCATCAGTAAAATTAAAAAGATGAGACAAAAAATATAATGAAATTTATAATCTGATGATGCGCTATGCCCAGCTCCGTGCCTTCGATGCCGTCGCCCGCGCCCGCAGCTTCTCGCGCGCGGCGCAGATGCTGGGCCTCACCCAGCCGGCGATCTCGATCCAGGTCACAGCCCTCGAACGCGCCTATCGCACCGACCTCATCCAGCGCCAGGGCGCCCAGCTTACCCTCACGACCGAAGGCGAGGCGCTGTTCGCCCTCACCCGGCAGATGTTCACCGCCGAAGCTGAGATCGAGGATCTGCTGGAATCAACGGAAGCACTGCGCCGCGGCCATCTGCG
>DATMUQ010000888.1:0-2497 GCA_035563795.1 Terriglobales bacterium
GGCGGGCGGGCATCGACACAGAAGTCATGCGCCAGGGCAACGTCGCGCATCTCGACATTCTGGGTATGGACATGGGCGCCCGGCGCGATGTCGCTGCTGGCATAGCCGATGACCTGGCCATATTTCCGCACCACCTCGCCTTGTGTGATCAGCCGCAGGGCCATCTTGTGGCCTTGGGGAATCTTGTCGCGCGCCGTCACGGCATAGCCGTCCAATGCCGTCCCCGGGGCGATTTCGACCCGCGCCACGGCAACGTTGTCTTCGGAACTCAGAATGATCAGAGGTGCATTGACGATGCTTTTGAGCATCGGAACTTCTTTCTGGCGCGGATCGGCCCGCAGCCCGGCCGGAGGGAACTGTAGACAGGATACGGATATTGCATGCGAAACTCAATCATGATAATTCTCAGTTAACAAAGATCACCCTCTGAGGCGACGGCGTCCGACAGGAACCGGCGGCAAAACTGGTGCGACAACCCAAGTATTGGATGTTGCGCCGGCAATCGGGTGACGTCGCGATCAAATGGGGAGGCCGGACTTCATGCCATTGGCGTCTGTTTGGACAGTACCGTCCGATTTTCCGTTCCTTCAGTTGCCGTTCTGAATTGCTGCCGGGCGGCCTTGGCTCGGCTTGATGATGTCCGCATCCTTTGTCCGATCGCCTAGTCGCAGCGACACAACCGCGACCACCGGCGGACCGGCCATACGGAGGATCATTCAGCCGCATGATGACGTGACAGTTTCTGAACACCGATAGTTTCTAGAGCACCGCATAAGCGCAACCATAACAAGGTGACAGTTGAGACTGTGGAGGGAACGATGCTGAAGAAGACGAGCATAAGCGCGTTGGCACTCTGCCTGGCTTTGGCCAGCGGGATCGCCCAAGCTGACGATACCAAGGACAAGAAGATCGCTCTGTCGAACAACTATGCCGGCAATTCCTGGCGCCAGGCGATGCTGAAAAGCTGGGAGAAAGTCACCGGCCAAGCCGTGAAGGATGGCGTGGTCGCCGAAGCGACCGCTTTCACCACCTCGGAAAACCAGGTGACGGAACAAGCCGCACAGATCCAGAACCTGATCCTGCAGGGCTATAACGCCATCGTCATCAATGCCGCCTCGCCCGACGCCTTGAACGGCGTCATCAAGCAGGCCTGCGATGCCGGCATCGTCGTCGTTTCCTTCGACGGCATCGTCAAGGAACCCTGCGCCTGGCGGGTCGCGGTCGACTTCAAGGCGATGGGCAAATCGGAAATCGATTACCTCAAGACCAAGATGCCGGATGGGGGCAACCTGCTGGAGATTCGCGGCCTGGCCGGCGTCTTCGTCGACGACGCCATCCATTCCGGCATCGAGGAAGGCGTCAAGGAGAACCCGCAGTTCAAGATCGTCGGTTCGGTGCATGGCGACTGGGCCCAGGATGTGGCGCAAAAGGCTGTTGCCGGCATCCTGCCCTCCCTGCCCGATGTGAAGGCTGTCGTGACCCAGGGCGGCGACGGCTATGGCGCTGCCCAGGCCTTCAAGGCCGGCGGGCGGCCGACACCGCTGATCATCATGGGCAATCGCCAGGATGAGCTGAAATGGTGGAAGGAACAGAAGGACGCCAATAACTATCAGACCATGTCGGTCTCGATTGCGCCCGGCGTCTCCACTCTCGCCTTCTGGGTGGCGCAGATGATCCTCAGCGGCGAGAAGGTGCCGAAGGATCTGACCGTGCCGTTCCTGCGCATCGACCAGGACAACCTTGAACAGAACCTCGCCAATACTGAGGCCGGCGGTGTCGCCAATACCGAATATACGCTGGAAGACGCGAAGAAGGTCGTCGCCGCAGCACAATGAGGCAGAGCCGGATGCGTACAAGTGAAGTCGCTGAGGCGTTTTCACTTGTACGCTGAATCCGTCTCTATTGAATAAATTGGAGGGCGATTCAGCTTTCAGGTCGAAGCAGATATGCTTCGACCTGAAAGCATCGCGTTCTAAAATACCGGTATCGATCTGACAGGTACCGTGATCAAAAGGGTGAATGCCAGTGGCGCCGGAGCCGATCGTCGATTTGCAGAAAGTGGCGAAAAGCTTCGGCGCCGTCCGGGCGTTGGCTGGTGTTGATCTAGCCGTCAATCCCGGCGAATGCCTCGGCCTCGTCGGTCATAACGGTGCCGGTAAGTCGACCCTGATGAATGTGCTGGCAGGCATCCTGCGGCCCGATCAGGGAACGATCCGGATCAGGGGCCAGGATCTGGCTGCCCAATATTCGGTCTCGCTTGCCCATCAGCACGGCATACGCTGCGTCTTTCAGGAATTATCGCTCTGCCCCAACCTGACGGTGGCGGAGAATACCCGCATCATGCATCCCCGCCTTTACGGTTTCGGCTGGAAGCGCCGCGCCGGTCGCATGATTCGTGACAAGCTTGATGAGATCATGCCGGGTCATGGCATCGATCCCGGCAATATTGTCGGCGATCTTCCCCTCGGTCAGCGACAGATGGTGGAGATCGCCCGCG
>DATMUQ010000889.1:0-2421 GCA_035563795.1 Terriglobales bacterium
GGCTTGAGCCGACGGTCGCTTGGCTTTCGGAGCGGCTTTGGTTGCGGTCTTGGTTGAGCCTTTGCCAGATTTACGCTGCGCCATGAGGTCCTCGTTTTTGACATGAGCAGGCCAGAGTGGCCCGAGGTTTTCTACCTGTGAGGCCGCTAGGCTAGCACGCAGAAGGTTAATGCGTCATGACCCAATTTTCGCATTGCAGCGGTTCATGCAGCTGTCATGAAACGGCTATTGGCAACAATCGTTTAAGCGTTCCAAGCTCTCGTCGCGGCCGAGCACTTCCATGACCTCGAACAGCCCAGGCGAAGTCGCGGAGCCAGTCAAAGCAGCGCGCAGAGGCTGCGCTACCTGACCGAGTTTGACGCCTTTATTTTCAATGAATTGACGGACGGCAGCCTCGATCTCCGCGGCTTGCCAGTCAGGCAAGGCCGCGAAGTTCGGGATCAATTCCTTGAGCAGGGCTACGGCCTCCGGCGTCACCAGGGCCTTGGCCTTGTCTGTCATCGGCAACGGCCGCTCGGCGACATAGAAGGCGGCATTCTCAGCCAACTCCTTGAGCGTTTTTGCACGTGCCTTGAGGCCGGCCATGCCCTTGACCAGGCGCTCGGTCGCGGCCTCATCGCCGACAACGCCAAGGCGGGCTGCAGCGTCGACGGCGAGCTCGCGATCATCGGCCTCGCGGATATAGTGGCCGTTAAGATTGTCCAGCTTGGCGTAATCGAAGCGTGAAGCTGAACGGCCGACCGCACCAAGGTCGAACCACGTCACCGCCTGTTCGGTGGAGATGATCTCGTCATCGCCATGCGACCAGCCGAGGCGCAGCAGATAATTGCGCAGCGCCGCCGGCAGATAGCCGAGTTCGCGATAGGCCTCGACACCAAGCGCGCCATGACGCTTCGACAGCTTGGCACCATCGGGACCATGAATCAGCGGGATATGGGCGAAGCTCGGGCAGTCCCAGTCCATCGCCTGATAGATTTGCTTCTGCCTGAAAGTATTGGTGAGATGGTCGTCGCCGCGAATGACGTTCGTGATCCCCATGTCATGGTCATCGACCACCACCGCCAGCATATAGGTCGGCGTACCGTCGCCGCGCAGCAGCACCATGTCATCGAGCTGCTCGTTGCCGACCCGGACCTCGCCCTGGACTTCGTCATTGACCACCGTCTCACCGGTGAGCGGCGCCTTCAGACGGATCACCGGCTTGACACCTGCCGGTGCATCCTTGGGATCGCGGTCGCGCCAGCGGCCGTCATAGCGCACCGGCTTGCCGGCAGCGCGCGCCGCCTCGCGCATCTGCTCCAGCTCTTCCGGCGTGCAATAGCAATAATAGGCCTTGCCTGCGGCCAGCATGGCTTTGGCGACTTCGGCATGACGGCCGGCGCGGGCAAACTGGAACACGGTCTCGCCATCCCAGTCGAAGCCCAGCCAGCGCAATCCGTCGAGGATGGCCTCAATTGCCGCTTCAGTCGAACGTACCCGGTCAGTGTCTTCGATGCGCAGGCGGAACGTGCCGCCGTGATGACGGGCATAGAGCCAGTTGAAGAGGGCGGTGCGGGCACCACCGATATGCAGGAAGCCGGTCGGCGAGGGAGCAAAGCGGGTAACAACGGTCATGGTCGCGATTCATCATTTGCAATGTCAGGCGGCAGAAGCGCCGCCGATCACCCAGGTTCTTAGCATATTTGCCGGCCGGCTTGGCAACTGAGCCAGTGGTGGAAGCGGCACCAATTTGCTACAGCTATCACGAGTGGAACAAGGCGATGGTGCCCGTGCCCCCATTTTCCCTGTCCTGGCGTTCCGTACCTTCGCGCGCCCAAGCTATGGCCAGGTTGTGCGGGATGGTCCTGAGCATCCGTGAAACCGTTGCCCGCCAACGTGTCAACTGGCCGTGCTGGCTGGCGATCGGCCTCGGGACCGGCATCCTGCTTTATTTCGCGATACCTTTCGAACCTTCGCTCCGGCTGGCGATCGGCGGGACCGCTATCGCGGCGCTATTGGCGCTTGCAGCCGCTTTGCTGCCAAGGTGCCGGCCTGCTCTCTGGCCCGTTCTGGCACTCCTGGTCCTCAGTTGCGGCTTCACTGCCGCTTGCCTGCGTACGGCATCCATGACGCCGCATTTCATCGTCGCGGATATGCGGGCGGTGCCGGTCATCGGGCGGATCACCCAGATCGAGCCATTGCCGGCAGGCGGACGCATGACGCTGACACCTGCCATCGTCGGGCGGGGCATGGACGCGGCGCAAGGCGTGACGTTGAAAGTGCAGATCACGGTCCTCAGCGGGATTGATGATCTGCAGCCGGGAGATTGGGTCCGGCTGCGGGCCGATCTGCATCCGCCTTCCGGTCCGGCGGCACCGGATGCCTTCGATTTCCGCCGTCAGGCCTTCTTTTCTGGTGTCGATGGCATCGGCTTCTCATACA
>DATMUQ010000890.1:0-5243 GCA_035563795.1 Terriglobales bacterium
CGCAGATGGAGGTAAACTCGCTATCCCTGACATTGGGCATCATTGCCCGCCGGCCCTGCGCGACGATATTGCCGCGTCATACCGTCACAAACTATGTGCAGGCGGGTTCATTCCAGTTCCGCCCCATCACGCGCCCGTCGCTGAAGCGTCACCTTTCTTTCCTGTTCTCGACCGAGAGAACATTGTCGGTGCTGGAACGCGATCTCGTCACGACGATCCAACACCATCTGGCGCAACAGAAACCTGCGACGAAGCGAAATCAGTAGAGGTGGATTTGCCGCTTGATGTTTTCGTAGACGGCCTGGTCCGGCCGCGCGAACTCTGATCGGCTATCGGGCTCGCCGTCGCCGGGCCGTGTCGTTGCCACCATGGCGATCTTGGTGACGGTGAGATCGCTATGCACGGGATCGCAGCGATCGGCTTTGACTCCAGGAATGACAACCAGATCCTCGTTCCCCCGGAATCGCGCGGCGAGTGACCATTCGACCTCCCGGGGATTCTCCGGATCTATGTCGTCATCGACCACAACGATGTGCTTGAGCAGGTTGACCAGCCCCATCGCCAGCATTGCCGCCCGTTTTCCCTCGCCGAGGCGGGGGCGGTGGATGACGATGACCGCATGCAGGCGCCCCATGCCACCTTCGGTCACCACAACGCGCCTGACGGCGGGGATCATGCGCTGCAGGTCGCGTGTTAGCGTCGCACCAATCGCGATCGCGCCGAGGAGGCAGTGCTCGGCGGCGTAGCCGGGCAGGATCGCCTGGTAGATCGCGTCATGGCGATGGGTAATGCAGTCGATTTCCACGGCGAGGCCGGGGCCGTAATTGACATAGAAGCCCGGAAACTCCGAGACCGGGCCCTCCTCGATCAAATTCCCGGATTTGATCCGCCCTTCCAGGGATATCTCAGCCTGGGCGGGAATCTCGATATCCACGGTCTTGCATTTGACGAGTTCCAGAGGCTCCTGCAGCAGCCCGCCCACGATGTCATATTCATCATCGCCCAAGCCGACATACATTTGCGAGCCAAGCAGAACCGCGGCGTGGTTGCCGATGGCGATGGCGATCTCCAGGTCCTTGCCGGCGGATCGCGCCTTCTCGGCCAGGATGAAGAGATGGTGGTTTTTCGCCACCCCGGCCATCAGTCGATTGCCACCCTCGAGCCGAAAACGCGCGATGGAGACATTCCGTCTCCCGGTCTCCGGATCCTTCGCAATGACCACGCCCGCGGTGATATAGGGGGCCGCCTCGCGTTCAAACCAGTGGGGGACAGGCAGCAGGCGGCCAATGTCGGGTGCGCCGGTCTGAACCACCTCATGAACCGGTCCCGTATCGACGACAGTCGGTGGAATGGGGCTGCTCAAGGCAGACAGACAGATCTGGTCGAGCATGGTGGCATCGCAGGCAAGCGCGTCGGCGAACCGGCCGCGGTCGACATAGAGATTGCCGAGAACCGGCATGCCATAGCCATCGACGGCTTGGAAAAGCTGTGCCGCCCCCCGGTCGCGCAGCGACAGGATGGCCGATATTTCAAACCGTGCCTTGACCGCTTTCTCGACGCGGTGCAGCTCGCCTTTCGCCTCGAGAAGCGACAGGAAGCCGCGCATGCTCTGGTCTACCATCCCGCCGTCTCCGCCGATAATGCCCCAATCAAGACAGCGCGCTTGCGCCGTCGATCTTGAGCAAGGTCTCATAGATGACCGCCGCGCCGGCAGCGATCGCGCTGGGCTCGGCCCATTCTTCCGGTGCATGGCTCCGGCCGTCAAGACACGGCACAAACAGCATGGCACTGGGCGCGATCCGGGAGATGAAGGCGGCGTCATGACCGGCACCCGAGGCCAAATGCAGCGTCGAAAAGCCGAGCATTTCGGCGGCTCCCGCCAGCATTGCCTGCATCTCCGCATGGCATAAAGCAGGATCGGTATGCGACAAGACCGACCAGCCCGGTCGCTTGACATTGGCAGCATCCGCCATCGACTGGCTGCGCAGGTTAAGCCAATCGATGAATGCCTGCGTCGCTCCCGGCTTCTCGGCCCTGATATCGACGACGAGACGTACGCGACCCGGGACGACATTTGCGGCGTTGGGGGAAACCTCGACGATGCCGGTGGTGGCGACGAAGTGGCCATCCCCCTTTTGCGCCTGGGTTTTGGCCTGGGCCGCGATTTCGGTGATCAGATGGGCGGCAACGACGCTCGCATCCTGGCGCAGTTCCATTGGCGTTGTCCCCGCGTGGTCGGCGCGACCTTCGAGGCAGATTTCAACACGGGCAATGCCGACGATGGCGGTGACGACACCAAGATCGATGCGCTTTGCCTCCAGGACAAGACCCTGCTCGATATGCAGTTCGAGAAAGGCAATGACGTCGTCTCTCTTCGCCTCGGCCAGCCGGGAAATGTCGCCACCAACGCGCTCGATCGCCTGGCCGAGCTGCTCACCGGCACCGTTCTTGTAGCGCAGCATGCTGTCTTCGAGCAGCCCCGCCATGCCGCGGCTACCGACGCAAGACAGACCATATTCGCTGGGTTCTTCCGCCAGAAAGTCGACGATCTCGACGCTGTGTTGCAGCGGCTTCCCCGATGCGCGCAGCGAGCGGACGATTTCCAGCGCCGCGATGACACCTGCCACGCCATCAAACCGACCGCCCGAGGGCACGGTATCGGAGTGCGAGCCGAGCATGATGGTTCCTGCCTCAGGCCGGCTTCCCGGCAACCTGCCGATCAGATTTCCGGCAGCATCGGTGCGAACCTCCAGTCCGGCTTCTTCGAATTTCTGCCGCAGCCACCGGCGGCCCTCGATGAAAAGTGGCGAGAAGGATCGTCGCGTATAGGGGATGCCGTCTTCGGTGATCTCGGCAATGGCCATGAGGTCAGACCAGAGACGATTGCCGTCGATCGGGATATTCGACTTCATCGCGTCGCCTCTTGTGCGAAGGCGGGCTTGACGAAGGTGCCGGTTCCCGGTTGCGCCAGAACATCCCGGCCGTCAAAGATCGTCTTTCCGCGGAGGAAGGTGGCGACAGGTCGGTAGGGAAGTTCAATCCCGGCATAGGGGCTCCAGCCGACGACATTGTGCCCGCTGGCACTGGGGTCGTACCGCCTGGGATCATGGGCCATGACAGTGACATCGGCATCGCGGCCCGGTTCAAGCGCGCCCTTCTTGTCACTGATCCGGAAGAGCCTGGCCGGGTTGAGGGCGAGGAGACGCGCCGCCCAGGAGAGATCCAGTTTCCGGTCCAGCAAGCCCTTGATGAGCAGCGGATAGAGGACCTCGAGGCCGGGCGCGCCCGAGGAGTTCTTCAGCATCTCCGGGTTCGATTTGCGCTCTTCCGACCAGCTGACATGGTCTGTCGAGACGACCGTGATATGTCCGCTGGCCAGATGGCGCCAGAGCTTCTCGACCTCAGCCCGCGATCGGAGCGGTGGATTGATCTTCGCCTTTCCACCGAGCCGGGCGACATCGTTTTCTTCGTCCAGGGTCAGATAGTGGATGCATGCCTCGATCGTGCTGTCGAAGCCTTGCTGCCGATAGGAGCTGCAAAGGTCATAGCCGCGGCCGATCGAGCAATGCACGATATGACTGGAGCAGCCCGTATCCGCGCCGATCTCATAGACTTCCGCAGTGGCAAGCGCTTCGGAAATCGGCGGCCGGGATTTGCCATGGGCGCGATAGTCGGTCAGGCCGGAAGCTTTGACCTCGGCCTCTGCAGCGCGGATGAACTCGTCGTTTTCGTTGTGGACGCCGGCCATCAGGCCGTGTTTGGCAATTTCCGTGAAACAGGCATGCATCGTCTGGGGTGGAATGCGGGGAAAGCGGTCCGGATGGGTGCCGAAGGTGGAGAATTTGAAGGCCGCGGCGCCCGCCGCAACCATTTCGCCGATCTTGCTGGCACCTTCCGTCGGGTGCACCGTTCCATAGAGGGCGAAATCGACGCGCGCCTGAGCCGAGGCATCCTTTGCCTTATCGATCAGGCGCTGCGCATTGCAGATGAGCGTGCCGTCGTCATAGGGCATGTCGACAACTGTCGTGACACCACCCGCGGCGGCAGATCTGGTCGACCAGATGAAGTCCTCCTGGTCCTTTTGCGATTTCGAGTGGGTCTGGGAATCGATCGCGCCCGGGAAGACGTAGGACGTGCCGAAATCATGGCGCTCTCGCGCCGCCGGCGGCGTGCCTGAACCAACCCGTTCGATGCGGCCGTCCCGGATCGCGACATATCCGTTGTCGATCACACGATCTGCTCTGACGACCTGGCCGGTAATAACGAGATCGAAATCGCTCATTGTCGTCACCGTCTCCCTGAATCTGCCTGGGAACCAGCATTCAGCAGGCCGGCCAAATACAAAAATCAAATTGGCCGAAGGATTCCATAAGTTTTTCCGAAGGGCTGATTGCCCCCTTGACCTTGACCCGGGCAAAAACAAGAGTTGCGCGATCAAACGCGCGTAGGGTGGGGGCCGATGACCGTCTCATTGAAAAGCAGAGCAGATATAAACCTGGCCGCCGTCTATCGCGTCGCCTGGAAGAAAGAGGGCGTGGAGATCGGTCAGGAAGCGCTCAACAGGATCGCCACCTGCCGGGAAGCCTTTCTGCGGCTCATCGATACCGATCCGAACGTGACAATCTATGGCGTCACCACGGCCATGGGCGAGCTCGCCTCCCGCCGGCTGGAGGCCGAGGAGCGGTCGCGGCATGCGCGGATCAAGGCCTTCGCCGCCGCAACGTCCTTCGGCGAACCCTTCCCGGAGCGGGTGGTCCGCGCCATGATCCTGGCGCGCCTGACCAATTTCATCGAGGGCAATGCGGCGACAACGCCACGCATTGCCCTTGCCGTTGCCCAGATGCTCAATGAACCGCAGGTGCCCAATGTTTCCATGGATGGGCAGGGCGGTGCCGGCGAGATCCTCGCTTTATATCCGCTCTTTGCCCATCTCTCGGCGCAGTATGATCTGGAGGTCAAAGAACGGGGATCCCTGATCAACGGCTCGCCTTGTGCCGCGGCGCTGGTGGCGGATGCCGCCTTGGCGGCACGGCGACGCCTTGCCTTGGCGGAAAAAGTCTTTGCCCTCTCGATCGAAGCCTTTCGCGCACCGCTTGAGCATTATGATGAGGTGCTGGAAGGCCTCTGGGGCGATCCCCATGATGCCTTGGCCTTGCAAGGTTTGCGGCAATATCTGCGGCGTGACGCGGCGGGGCGGCGCAATTACCAGGCGCCGGTCAGTTTTCGGATCGTCCCTCGCATCC
>DATMUQ010000891.1:0-6860 GCA_035563795.1 Terriglobales bacterium
TTGCTGCCGCTGCGGCTTCCCATCTCACCGCGCAGCGCATCGATCGGCGCCGTTCCCTGCCGCACCACCCGGAAGACCACGATCCCCGCCAGCGGCAGCAAAGCGGCGAGCGGCAGCGCCAGCCAGATCAGGCTGTCCCAGATCGCCTCGGCACGGTGGTCGGGCGCTTCGCCCACCTGAATGAAGAAGCGACCGTCTCGCGTCGCCTCGGTATAGAAATGTTGCCCGCCGATATCGGCAAAACCGATCTGCAAAGGAGCTGCGAAAGCCTCGGACGGCGCATCATGCGAGTGCAGGATCACGATGCCGGCGGCATCACGGACCTGATATTGCAGATATTCCTGATGCGGCGGCGCGAACTCGCTGTCATTGGCATCCGGCGCGCCGGCTTCATCATGCTCCTGCAGATGCTCGACGACGAGCGGCCGCAACCTTTGTGCGGTTTCCTGCAGCGCACTGTCGAAAACTTCGTTGATTTCATGGGTCATGACCAGAGCGGCGAAACCGGTCGCCGCCAGCCATAACAGGCTGAGGCCCAGGCCAAGCCGCATGATGAGGCGCCCCGCCAGACTCCATGAACCGGCGAGGCTCCATGAACGCGTCTCCTGCCGGCTATGCCCCTGATCGATGCGCTCTTGCCGGCTGGCAGGCGATTGTTCCGGTGCCGTGGCGTGCGATGGGATGCTCATGCGGCACCCCCGCCGATCTGATAGCCGAGGCCGCGCTTGGTGCGGATCACCTCGGGACCGAGCTTGCGGCGCAGATTGCTGACATGCACCTCGACCGTATTGCTCTCGATCTCGGCACCGAAGGGATAGAGCGCCTCCTCGATCTGCGCCTTCGGCACCACGGCATTCGGCCGTTGCAGCAAGCGCTCGAGAACCGCCCATTCGCGCGCGGTCAGTTCGGCAACCGCACCGTCGCGCCAGGCCTGGCGGTGTGCGAGGTCCAAGGCTACATCGCCGATGCGGAAGACCGGATTGGGATTGCCGGCATAACGGCGGGCGACTGCCGCCACCCGCGCCTGTAACTCGTCGAGGTCGAAGGGCTTCACCAGATAATCATCGGCGCCGGCATTGAGACCGGCGATGCGATCGCGGATCTGGTCACGCGCCGTCAGGATGATCACCGGCCGCTGGTCGCCGCGGCGCCGCAGGGCTGCCAGAAGATCGAGACCAGACCCGTCCGGCAGATGCAGATCGAGCAGTACCAGGCCGTAATCGACCGTGCGGAGAACGACATCGGCATCGGCGAGCGTCTGCATCCAGTCGACCGCATGTCCGGCGGCGGCAATGTGCTCCTGCACCGCCTGCCCCAGCGGCCGCTCATCCTCGACCAGCAAGACTCGCATCTTTATCCCTCATCTCCCCGCCGCTCAGCGCCTGCAGAGCGTCTGTCGGGTACCTCGCGCATGCTCCCAAAATGGCGCCCCGCCTGGGAGCGCGCCACCGATCGGCGCAAGCTGCGACATTTTGCCCGCTTAAGGTTGGCTTCAGCTTGGGCGGCCAGATTTGCCCCGCTACCGCTCAAACACCAACCCATCAAACATAACCAATCTGAGGTATTCAGAATGAAAAAGTTGACCATCCTCGGCGCCTTTATCGCCACCCTCGCTGCCGCCCCGGCCTTTGCCAGCGATCTTTGCAGCGTACCGCAAGCCGAATGGCAGCCGAAAGAGGCGCTGCAGAAGCAGCTGGAAGCCGATGGCTGGACCATCAAGAAGATCAACGTGGATGAAGGCTGCTACGAGGTCTATGCCAAGAAGGGCGACCAGCGGATGGAAAGCTACTTCAACCCGAAGACCTTCGAAGTCGTGAAGCAGTAGGAGTCGAAGATGGCGACGATGGTAAAGATCTGGGATCCGCTCGTGCGCGTCTTCCACTGGAGCCTCGTCGCCAGTTTCGCGACCGCCTGGCTCACCGCGGAAGACTGGAAGGACCTGCATCACTTCGCCGGCTATGCGGCGGGTTCGCTCATCGCCTTCCGCTTGCTCTGGGGCCTGGTCGGCACGCGCTATGCCCGCTTCCGCCAGTTCGTGCGATCGCCGGCGGCGGTGATCCGTTATCTGCGTGACATCGTTACCGGAAACGAGGCCCGCTATCTCGGCCACAATCCGGCCGGCGGCTTCATGATCCTGGCCCTGCTCACCTGCATGTCCGGGCTCTGCTTCACCGGCTGGCTCTCCACCACCGATGCTTTCTGGGGCACCCAATGGCTGGAGATCCTGCATGTGAGCCTCGCCAATGTGATGCTGGGCCTCGTCGGCCTGCATGTCGGCGGCGTGATCCTCGCCAGCCTGCGGCATCGCGAAAGCCTGGTTCATGCCATGGTCAGCGGCCGCAAGCGCGCACCCGGCCTGTCGGACATCTCATGAGGATCCGCCGGCCAGGCATACATGACTGTATCTGCCTTCGATGACCGTACCGATAGCGTCCCCTATTCGATCGGATCATCGGATCGCCGCCGGTCCCCATCCATGCCCCCAAATGCCTGGGGACCGCGGCACCAATATCAAACGATCAAATGTTCCCTAAGACTTCATGGCGGCGTTCTCGGACGCCGCCTTTCCTTTGCCTGTTGTGCATCTGCAAAGCAAAACGCCGCCACCGATCTTAGCGATCGATGACGGCGTCCTGGACGCTCGGGGATGCAGGTACCGGTGGGGGATCCGGCCTCGAGGATGAGCGTCCGAATTCAGTTCCCGGGATCAGCCCCGTTTAAGCCGAGGGCTGTGCATCCGGATTGTCGGGGCCTGTCGCCGGGCCCTGCGGCCGGTTGCGGCGTTCCGACATGAACTGGTCGAATTCGGCCTTGTCCTTGGCCTGGCGCAGGCGCTCGAGGAATTCGAAGAACTCTTTCTGCTCTTCCTCCAGGCGGCGCAGGGTATCGGCGCGGTATTCATCGAAGGCACTGTTGCCGCTGCTTTCCTGGCGGTTCCAGTGACGGCCCCAGCCGCAACCGCGTTCCTGCCAGCGCCCACGCGCCTTGCGCATCTCGTCCCAGCACCCGCGGTTCCAACCACCATGTCTCCAGTTAGCCATGCGTCCACTCCAGAAAAGATAGAACAGGATCGCCAGCCCGACCGGCCAGCAGAAGATGAAGCCCAGGATCGTCGCGCTGATCCAGGCCGGTTTGCCGATGTCATCGAGCCTTGCTGCGATGCCCATACTGCGCACTCCCATCAGGTTACAGGGAACGAAATGTGAATGTTAATGACATTTACATAGATAGAGAAAGCCCCTGCTTCTGTCAAGGGATGGCCCTGTCGATCGGCATGAATTTGCGGGTTTATTCTGTGAGCCAGAGGCTCAGGCATATGAGGAGGCATGCCCCGGTACCGGTCGCCACAACGAAACTCTCCTCGTCTCCGGTCAATGCATAGCCGGCAGGCCAACCGAACAAGCCGGGAATATCGCGAGGCTACAAACGCGCCGTTATCGACGAGACGACATCGCGGAGCCAGCAATGGGCCGGGTGGCGGTCCAATCGTCGATGCCACAGCATGGTGGCGCGCACCAGCGGTGAGTCATAGGGCAGCTCGCAGATCTGCAGCGGGTGGTGGCGCACGAATTCCTGCGCGATCCCGCGGCTCAAGGTCGCGACCATGTCCGACTGCATCAGGATGGCTGCCGCCGAGAGAAAGGGTGCCTCCAGCGCGATGTGGCGCGTCAGGCCCTCCTTGGTGAGCCACTGGTCGATGAAGCTGGTATCCTCATGGCTGGAAGATATCTCCAGATGCGGTAGCGCCGCGAAGGCCGCCGCCGACAACTTCTGCTCATGCGCCGGGTGGCCGCGCCGCATCACGATGACGAACGGGTCTTCGAGCAGGCACTTCATGACGAAGCGCTCTCCAGGACTTTCCGCACTGCTCAGCACGAGATCGAATTCACCGCGATCCAGCCGCTCGGCCAGGTCCAAGGTTCCACTCGGGCGCAGATCGAGATGGACCCCCGGCGCCGCTGCCGATACCGCGGCCACCAGCGGCGGGACGACGAATACCGCCGCGTAATTGTTAACGGCGATGGTAAATCGTCGGTCCGCCAAAGCCGGATCGAAGGATGCCGGCTCCAGCGCCAGTTGCATCTCGTTGAGTGCGTTGCGCAGCGGCAAAGCAAGCGCCTCGGCACGGGGCGTCGGTGCCATGCCTTCCGGCGTGCGGATGAACAGCTCGTCCTTGAGCATATGGCGCAGCCGCGTCAAGGCGTGGCTCATCGCCGGCTGGCTGAGCCCGATGCGGCTGCCAGCGCGGGTGACGTTACGCTCCTGCATGATCGCATCGAACACGATCAGCAGATTGAGATCGATAGCACCCCAATTCATGGCGGACATATATGCGTGACGAGAATGCATTTCAAGCATGTGGCCGGGGTGACTACGTCCTCTCTGCGGCGATTGATCCGCACCGAAGGAAGCCGCCAGTCGAGGCGGCGTAAAGAAATGGAGATTTTTAAATGAAAACCTTATCGGCCATCTTTTTTGCCCTGGCCACCATCGTTGCTGGCAGTACCCTGTCAGCAGTTTCCAGCTATGCCCAGACCTATTCATCCGATCAGCAGGTCTGCGGATTTGGCACATCCTCGGATGATCTCGACTGCACGGTTACTTCGTCGCACAAGATGGGCGAGAGCAACCACGTCTTTCACGACCGCGCCCGCGCGGACGGTCACGCCCGGTCAAACGGGCGCGCGCAATAAGCCGATCATATCGGCAATGCGGTAATGCTGTGAGGCAGCGTATGGCCCGCGCCATGCGCTGCCTCACAGCAAGGACAAGCATCGTGGCGGAGATCGTGGCGTAAAGACGTCATGTGAAAGTAAGGGCGGCGAGTCAATCATCCCGTTCCAGCATCACCAGCATGCTGTGCACTGACGCCCCCTGACATATGCCACGGCATTGCCTTTCACAAAAAGGAACCCGGCTATGCACACCAAAACAAACCAACCCGACCTTCACATCGCCAAGAGCGTGTTCACGGTTGTCGCATTGGCATCCGCCTTGTCCTTTGCCGCCTGGACCAATAGCGCGCGAGCCGCGGACGATACAGGCAGTAGCCAATTATCGGCGGCGGCATGCAGCCGCGCGCTACCCTCCCTGGAGCAGGCCGGCTACAGTGCCCAGACGGGACACTTGCAAGCGCTGAAAACGCTTGAAGCTTGCGACATACGCCTGGGCCTCAAGGAGAAAGCCGATTTCACCAACTGGCAGATCTATGAGGATCTGGAACGCGGTCATCCAAGTGATGAATGAGAAAATGCCGTGACCCGAAAACCGATTTCAGCCGAGATAGCCGGTGACACCATCCCACAATAACTTGGAT
The DNA here is from genome assembly GCA_035563795.1 of Terriglobales bacterium. Taxonomy (GTDB): domain Bacteria; phylum Pseudomonadota; class Alphaproteobacteria; order Dongiales; family Dongiaceae; genus Dongia_B. The sequence goes on from DATMUQ010000891.1 coordinate 5,318, forward strand.
GCGGTCACCACCAGCAAGGCATAACAGGCGCGATAGAGCTGGTGCTGGTCCAGCCGGCCGTGAAAGCGCCAGCCCAGCCATATGCCGATGGGGATTGCCGGCAGGCAGGCCGCCATCAGAATCCAGACCGATGTGCCCGGCCTCACCAGCAGCAGCCATGGCATAGCCTTGAGCGCGTTGCCGAAGGTGAAGAACAGGCTGGTCGTTCCGGCATAGACCTCCTTGCTGAGGCCGAGCGGCAACAGATACATCGCCAGCGGCGGGCCGCCGGAATGCGCCACCATGGTGGTGATGCCCGAGGTCAGACCCGCGGCGACTGCCTTGCGCGACGACCGTGGCCGGATCGTCACCTGCGCACCACCGATAAACCAGAGTCCCACGAACATCAGCGTGATTGCCGCCATCGCGATCTCAATGGCGCGATGATCAAGCGTGCGGAACAGCAGATAGCCAAGGCCAATACCGATCACCAGCCCCGGCACCAGCACTACCAGATCCGGCTTCGACCATGTTGCGGGCTTGTAATAGCGCAAGGCGGTCAGATCCATCGCGATGAACAAGGGCGCCAGCAGGCCGCCGGCCGTTATCGGATCCATCACCGTCGACAACAGCGGAATGCCGATGATGGCGAAGCCGCCGCCGAAGGCCCCGCGCATGAAAGAGATCAGGAAGACACCGGCAAATGCGACCAGATAGGTGGGGGCCGTCAGTTCCATGACGCAGCTCCCTCACCCACGTGACCGGGTGGACAGGGAGCCATGTACCGCCGCCTCGATATCGGCGCGCACAAGACCAACGTCCTGCAGTGCCCAATCCTCGAGCTGGTGCAGATGAACGGCCGCCGCGTAACCGTCGGCCCAGCGCGCGACCCGCTCCAGGCAGGCGACGAAGATCCGGCTGAACCGGCCCGGTTTCTCGGTGGCCACCGGCGGGACCAAGGTTGAACGAGTTGAACTGGTTGAATGACTTGCAGACATCTCGACCTCCAACATTGCTCCGGCAAGGCACCGCCCTTGGCGAAAGCGCTTGTCGCGCCGCCTGGCCGCCATTGCTGCGGAATTTCGATAGAACTCGGTGTAATCTGGGTGATGCAATTGATATGATCCGAGTTTAAACTCGGATCAATCGGAACATTGCTCTCGGTGCAATAATGTCGAATTCGGCATACCTGAAATTGGCCGATGCCATCGAGGCAGAGATCGCCAACGGCGCCCTGAAGCCCGGTGATCGCCTGCCGCCGCAGCGCGACTTTGCCTATGAGCGCAAGATCGCCGTCTCGACCGCGAGCCGTGTCTATACGGAATTGCTGCGGCGCGGGTTGGTGGTCGGCGAGGTCGGGCGCGGCACCTTCGTCTCCGGCGAGGCCAAGCGCGGCACCGCTGCCCCGAGTGAACCGCGCGGTATCCGGATCGACCTCGAATTCAATTACCCGACCCATCCGGATCAGACGGCGCTCGTCGCCAAGAGCCTGGAGGGCCTGGTAAAATCCGCGCCCCTCGATCTCGCCTTGCGGCAGGTGACCAGTGTCGGAACACCGGCGCTG
>DATMUQ010000892.1:0-14304 GCA_035563795.1 Terriglobales bacterium
TATACCGAGAACCAGATGACCTCGGTCCGCGCCGGCGTACTGGCCGCACCCGAGGCCGATGGCTATCTCATCATCCCCGGCGACATGCCGCTGCTGACAGCCGCCGATTTCGACCACCTGATCACCCGCTTCATTGAACTCGGCGGCGAAAAGGCGGTCGTGCCCTTCGATGAGACCGAGCGTGGCAATCCCATCATCATTCCCGGCTGGAGCCGCGCGGAGATGTATCGCCGCGGCATCAATTTCGGTTGCCGCAATCTCCTCATCAACTATCCGGAACTGGTCGCTCCGTTGAAGACCAACGCACCGCAATTCTTCTTGGACTGCGACACGCCGGAAGCCTATCTCGATCTGCTGGCGCTGTTCGACGAGCAGCATCATCTGGCAAAGCCGGCCTGAGGCGCGACGACTGAGAGAGTTCACGGCGCAGATCTCTGTCGGTGCCCCGGCCTTATATAGCTACCTCTCGCGAGATTTCCGACAAGACGAGTTTCCGGATTGCGCCATGGTCAATCTTGCCGGAACCCAGGATCGGCAGGTTGGACCGGACAAGCACATCCGCAGGCACCATCAGCTCTGTCGCCCCCCTGTCCTTCGCAAAGCGCTGAAAATCGCTGCGCGTGGCATGGGCGGCATCGGTCATAAGAACCAGACGCTCGCCCTTCCTCTGATCTGGAATGGCGGTGACGGCAGAAAGTGACGCCGGCCAGAGATCGGCCGCCAAGGCCTCGACCGCAGCAAGCGAGATCATCTCACCGGCGATCTTGGCGAAGCGCTTGGCGCGACCACGGATACGAATGAACCCCTGAGCATCGATGGTGACGATGTCGCCCGTGTCATGCCAGCCTTCCTCTGGCGGCATGATGACGCCGGGATTGCTTGTCTGCAAATAGCCGACCATGACATTGGGGCCACTGACATGGAGCCGGCCACCCTCCTCCACACCCGGCACCGGCTCGAGGCGCGCTTCCATGCCCGGCATCAACCGGCCGACCGTGCCGAAGCGGTTGAACATCGGTGTGTTGATGGCAAGGACGGGTGCGGTTTCGGTAACCCCATAGCCCTCGAAGACTGCCTTCTGGAACCTCTCCATGTAAGTCAAGCGGGTCGTTTCACGAACCGGTTCGGCGCCGGCAAAGATATAGCGCACAGAGCGAAGGTCATAGGCATCCGCCGTCTTGGCGTAACCCGACAGGAAGGTATCGGTACCAAAGAGGATGGTCGCGTTCGTCTGGTAGATGAGTTCCGGCACCATCCGATAATGGAGCGGCGACGGATAGAGGAAGATCTTCACGCCGCTCAGGAGCGGCAGAATGAGGCCCGCCGTCAGTCCGAAGGAATGGAAGACCGGCAGCACATTGAAGACCTTGTCGGTGCGACCGAAATCGATCCTGGCTGCGGCCTGGGCGACATTGGAGAGAATGTTCCGGTGCGAGAGCACGACGCCCTTTGGCATGCCTTCGGAGCCCGAGGTAAAGAGGATCACGGCGGGATCGTCAGCCTGGCTTTCGGCGATTGGTTTCTTACACCGGAGAGATGCCCGGATCTTGGACAGCCGCGAGAAAGACGTCCGGATATCCTCGAGATAGACAATCTCCTTGCTCTCGGCGAGACCGGCCACAAGCGGCTTCAGCTTGCCCTGCTCAATGAAAGCCCTCGAGGTCACGATCTTGTTGATCTTGGCCGCCGTGCAGGCCGCCGCAATATTGGCGGGGCCAGCGGTGAAGTTGATCATCGCCGGCACCCGGCCGGCCGAAACCAGTCCGAAAATAGTGACGGTGGCGGCATTCGAGCTCGGCAGCATGACGCCGACGGCTTCCCCGGTAACGGTTCCCCGCTCCAGAGCCGAACCAATCAAGCGCGTGCCCGTCAAAAGGCGTTTGTAGCTCAGCGATCCGGTGACAGGATCCTCAACGGCCTCGCGGCTGAGCCCATGCTTGCCAGCGGCGGCCACCAGCGCCGCAAAAATGGTCTGGTCTGTATTGGCGGCCCGGAAGATGAGGTTTGACATCACCTCATAGAGGGCGCCGCCGGCGGCCTTGCGGCGATGCTTGCCGCGAAGATCCTCGGTGACCTGCAGCTTGACCGGCTCCATGATCTTGACCGTGACCTTCGGAAACCAGCGCTTGCGCACCTGGGCGGAGGTCAGACGCGAGAAAGACGTGGCTTCAAGCCCATCCAGGTGGACGGGCACGATCTCTGCGCCCGCTTTATCCGCAATGAGGGCGACACCGTCATAGACCTTCATGAGGCTGCCGGTGACGGTGATGCGGCCTTCCGGAAAGATCACCAGTGTATCGCCGGCCTTGACCGCATTGATGAGCGCGCGCGTCGCCAACGGGCGGCTGGGATCGATCGGCAGCGCTTTGGTGAGCCGAAGGAAGGGGCGCACCCACCAACGGCGCGAGATCCCGCTATCGATGGCGAAGACCGGCTTCTTCTCAAAGAGAGACAGGGCCATGGCGGCGTCCAGAAAGCTTGTATGGTTGAGCGCGATAATGGCATTCGGGCCCGCCTTGGCGATGTTCTCCATGCCAGTGACCTCCATCCGGTAGAAGGCCCGAAACAGGATTGAGAGAAAATCGGCGAGACCGCTGGTCGGCAAGGTCATCGTGACGGCACCACCTGCGATCAACGAGGCGACGCCGACGACCCAGAGAATGACGCCAGTCGTGAGGCCGAGCTGCTGGAAGATTGCCAAGGCAATGCCACCCGCCAGCATGAAAGCTGCGTTCATGACATTGACGCCGGCAATCACCCGCGCACGGTGAGCCGGGTTGGACCAGGCCTGGATCGCCGCGAAGCTCGGAACGATCAAAAGGCCGCCGGAGATCGCCAGGCCGCCGAGATCAATCATGATCCGGACCGCCTGGAAGCTGGTGAGCAAGCTCACCGTCAACGTGGTAGATTCGGCACTATGGACGGCAAAGCCGGTATCGATCGCGAAGATGCCCATGAGCACCGCGCCAGCCGCGGCGGGTAGCAGGACGATCCGTCCCTTCGACATCCAGGCAGCCAGGGCCGAGCCCAGGGCAATGCCGATCGCGAAAATCATCAGAAAGGCAGTGACCAGGTTCTCGGAGCCATGGAGCACGGTCTTTGCGATGACCGGCAGCAGAGAAACCAGGACCGCGCCCATCAGCCAAAACCAGCTCGTGACCAAGGCACCCCAGAAAATCCGGAGATCGACTTTGAGACCAACCAGCAGCGCCGAGGTCGAACGCAGCACGTTGCGGGTGATCGTGACCGAGGCGTCGGCTGCGACAACACCCGGCATCGCCAGGGTCGAAAGCCAACTCAGGATCGCCGATGTGCCGATCACCAGGCCAAAAACAACCCAGCTCACCTCGACCAACAGGCCGCCCATGATGGCGCCGACGAGAATGGCAGCAAAGGTCGCGGATTCGATGAAGGCATTACCCTCCGCGAGACGGTCTTCAGGGAGATAGTCCGGCAGAATTCCGTACTTGATCGGGCTGAAGAGCGTCGAAATCACGCCGAAGATGAAGAGCGAGGCGAAGAGAATTGGCACTGAAGTCAATGCAAAGCCGGCAACGGCAAGTGCGGCCGCACCGAGCTCGATGAATTTGAGATGTCGTGCGACCTGGGCCTTGTCGAATTTGTCCGCGAGTTCGCCGCCCAAGCCCGACAGCACGAAGAAGGGCGCAATGAAGACCACGCCGGCCAAAGCGATCAGCGCATCAGATCCTGCCAAGACGGTCTTGAAGAGGATCACAAAGACCAGGGCGTTCTTGAGGAGGTTGTCACTGAATGCCGAGAAAAGCTGGCACCAGAAGAGCGGCGCGAAGCTCCGGTGCCGCAACAGGAAGCCCTCGGTCGCCAGCGGCTTTTCCGGATTATCGATCGCAGACATGAAACCCTCCTAAAATTTTTCCGAACAATGTTCGATAAAATCAGATATATTCCCCCTGCGGCGATATCGCAACATTTTTTCGAACGTCGTTCGGATTTTTGGAGAAAAGATGGCAAAGGCGAGCAGTGAGCGAGAGGCAAAGAAGCAGGCCAAGGAAGCCGATCGCCGGCAGCCATTGGTGGCTGCGACGGAAAATATCATTAAAAATAAGGGCTTGGCCGCCGTCAAAGCACGCGACATCGCGGATGCGGCCGGTGTCGGCCTGGGGTCGGTCTATTACAACAGAGACCTCGACGACCTCATCCTCGAAGCCAATGCCAATACGTTAACGCGGCTCGAGAAAGCGCTCGGGAATGGGGCAAAAGGCGACCCAGCGACCAGGCTCGTCGCCATGGCCGAGGCCTATCTTCAATTCGCCGACGAAAACACCCTGAGCTGGAAAGCGCTCTTCGAACACAAACTGCCGGCCGGCAAGGCGCTGCCGGAGTGGTATCTTGGCCACCAGTTGAGATTGTTCGACAAAGTCGACGATGCCTTGCGAGAGATCAGCCCCGAACTCTCGCGATCGCAATCTGCGGCCCTTGCCCGCACGATCTTCTCGGCGGTGCATGGCGTGGTGATACTCGGCCTCGAAGAAAAGCTCGGCATCGTCCCGCCGAAATCGCTTCGCCAGCAGCTCAAGATTTTGATCTCAGCGCTCGTTTCCGGTCTCAGTACCGGAGCCGGGTGAACGCGACAGATTCTCGCCTAAGCCGGATTTTCTCGAGCACGAAGTAACGCCTGCGCCTTTATATACGGCGGACGTCATCTCTCATGCAGGCTCTCATCGACGCGCTTGGTCAGAGGCGAAAGCAGGTATTCGATGATACGCCGCTTACCCGTCTGGATCTCTGAGGAGACCTGCATGCCGGCGCCGAGTTTCGCCGGACCGTCCTCCGTTAGAATGGTATCGCTGCTGAGCGCGATATGCGCAACATAAGCGGGGGCGCCAGTTCCATCACTGCCGGCACCATCGCTGTCGCGATCTGCATCCGATGCCGCGGCCTTTTTATCCTTGCCATCTCCTTGAACCACGTCCCGGGTGACATCAAGCACGGTTCCGTCGATGAGCCCATAGCGCGTGAAGTTGAAGGTCTCGACCTTCACCCGAACGGATTGGCCGGCATGGACGAAGCCAACATCCTTGTTCTGCACCATCGCTTCGACGATAAGGTTCGGCTGATCCGGCACTACCGAAAGCAACGGCTCTGCCGGGGTCACGACGCCGCCGATGGTGTGCACGGCAATCTGCTGCACGGTGCCATCGATTGGCGCCGTCAGCGTTGACTGCCTGACCCGCACCTCGGCCTTGGCGAGCTCTGCCCGCAGCTCGCTCACCTGCGCCTTGACCTTGTCGAGATCCTCGAGCGTGTTGACTTGATATTCGGCGACAGCCGCTGATCGCTGTTGCTTCAGGGCCTGCGATGCCGACAAGGCAGCTTGCTTTGCCTGCGCCTCGACCGACAATTCATGTGTCTGTTCGATGAGCTGCTGATTGGCCTGGTACCAAGCGAGCTTGTTGCCGAACTCCCGGTCCTTGAGCTCACGGCGTATCTCCTCCTGGCTCTGGACCATGGGCAGCGAGGCTTGCAGCTTTTCGATCGTCGCCTGGGCCTGGGATGCTTCTGCCTGTTTGGATGCAATCTGCTGATCGAGATCAGCGAGCTTGGCTTCCTGCTGCTCCTGTTGAGCGATCATCGCGGTCTGTGCCAAAGACAGATCAGCGGCACTCGCCTCCAGCGGCGGGTCAACGAGCGCCGGTTGCTGGCCGTCCGAAGCTGTGAACAGCCGTGCAATGCCCTGCAGCCGGGCGAGTTTCAGCCGCGCCTGCAGGAGGTCGCGGGCGAAGCGGTCGCGATCGGCCGTTACCTGGGCAGCATCCAGCTCGATCAGAATATCGCCCGCCTTGACATGATCACCATCGGCAACGCGAATGGCCGATACCATGCCGGTCTCCAGCGGCTGCACGACCTTGGTGCGACCCTGGGCGATGATCCGCCCCGGGGCAGTGGCAATGATATCGACCTGCCCGACACAGGCCCAGATGAGCGCCGCGACCGCCATGGCGATGATACCGAGCCCGATCACCCGGCCAATCGGCGATGGCGGCGTGTCGATAATCTCCAGCGCCGCGGGCAGGAATTCGCGCTCATCCCGCTGCCTTCTCGGCAGCTTGACGACCTTGGCAGCTGGAACCTGTGGCTTCCCTTGCGTTTGAGCTGCTGCTTCACCCTGATTTTCTGGGTGTGGTGGCATCTTGCGAACCTCAGGCGACACCGACCACCTCCCCGGACTGTACCCGGTGGAGCGCCGCATAACGGCCACCACTGCGGAGCAGTTCCTCGTGGGAACCGTCTTCGATGACCCGTCCCTGCTCGACGGTGATGATGCGGTCGCAATGCCGGACGGTGGAGAGACGGTGGGCGATGATGAGGACCGTGCGGTTCTGCGAGATGAGCCGCATGTTACGCTGGATCGCCTGTTCGGATTCCAGATCGAGGGCGCTGGTCGCCTCATCGAAGATCAGGATCCGGGGATTGGTCACCAGGGCTCGGGCGATGGCGATGCGCTGGCGCTGGCCACCTGACAGCGTGCCGCCGCGCTCACCGATCTGGGTATCGTAGCCTTCGGGCAGTTGCAGGATGAAGTCGTGGGCACCGGCGAGCCGCGCCGCCTGCACCACCTGCTCCAGCGGCATGCCGGGATCGGCCAGCGCGATGTTTTCGCGGACCGTGCGGTTGAACAGCACATTCTCCTGCAACACCACGCCGATCTGGCGCCGGAGCCAGGCGGCATCCACCATGGCGAGGTCGATGCCATCGACGAGCACCCGGCCGCTCTCCGGCACATAGAGGCGCTGGACGAGCTTGGCGAGGGTGGACTTGCCGGATCCGGATGAGCCGACGATGCCGACCGACTGGCCGGACGCGATCTCGAGGTCGACGCCCTTGAGGACTTCCTGGCCATCGATCCGATAGCGGAACTTCACCTGGTCGAAGCGGATGCCACCCTTGATCGCCGGCAGCGCACCGCGACCCGGCAACTGGGCCGGTTCTGGCGGCGAGTTGAGGATGTCACCCAGACGCTCGATCGAGAGGCGCGTCTGGTGGAAATCCTGCCAGACCTGGGCGAGACGCAGCACCGGCTGCGACACCCTCCCCGCCAGCATGTTGAAGGCGACGAGCTCACCAACCGTCATCTCCCCGTTCATCACCGCCTTGGCACCGAAGAAGAGGATCGCCGCCGTCGCCAGCTTGGAGATGAGCTGGATCGAATTGCTGGCATAGTTGCCGAGATTGCCGACCCGGAAAGAGGACATGACATAACCGGCCAGTTGCTCTTCCCAGCGGCGCTGCATCTGCGGCTCGACCGCCATCGCCTTCAGGGTCTCGATACCGGTGACGCTCTCGACCAGGAAGGCCTGATTCTCTGCCCCGCGGCGGAACTTCTCGTCGAGGCCGGCGCGGAAGAGCGGCGTCACGGCAAGGCTGATGCCGGCATAGAGCGGCAAGGACAGAATGACGATGCCGGTCAGCCAGGCGCTGTACCAGGCCATGACGGCAAGGAAGACCACGGTGAACACGAGATCGATGACCAGGGTCAGGCTGGAGCCGGTGATGAACTGGCGGATATTCTCCAGCTCCCGCACCCGGGCGACGGAATCACCGACCCGCCGCGCCCCGAAATACCCCAAGGGCAAAGCCACGAGATGATGAAAGAGCCTGGCCCCCAGCTCGACGTCGATGCGATTGGTCGTATGGCTGAAGACATAGCTGCGCAAGATGGTCAGAATGGTCTCGAAAATCGAGACAGCGACCAGGCCGATCAGCAGCACATCCAGGGTGGAGATGCCGCGATGCACCAGCACCTTGTCGACCACCACCTGGAAGAAGAGTGGCGAGATGAGGCCGAAAACCTGCAGGAAGAAGGACGCGAGCAGCACTTGGCCGAGGATCTTGCGGTATTTGTAGATCGCAGACATGAACCAGGATATGCCAAAGCGCGATCCCAGATCCGAAAGTGCGGCGCGCTTGGTAACGAGCACCAGGCTGCCATCCCACAGGCTTTCGAAGGCAGACCTGTCCAACAGTTCTGGCCGGCTGCCCTCGCCGCGATGGATGAGGACCTTGTCGCCAGTGACCTTGGCGACGATCATCGCACCGCCATCGAGCCTGCCGGCATAGGCCGGGAGATGCGTCGCTGTAAGACGACCATAGGTGCTGGCGAGGCGCCGCGCCTTCAGCCCCTGTCGGCGCGCGAGGCGCACAACATCATCTGCATCAACATGCCGTAGCCCGGCGAACTCACGCGCCAAAGCTTCGCGGCTGATGGCGAGACCGTAATAGCGAAAAAGCAGGGTGAGCACACCGAAGACCTGCGCTTGCTGCGCGGCGGCGCCTGACGGCTCCATGCTCGTATGATGCTCCTGGGTCGACAAGACCCACCCCCAAAATAAAGCTAACCATAAAAGCCCCGTTGTTGATGGCAGACTAGGTGGGGCACCGATAGTCCGCCTTCGCGGCAAATCGCTAGGAGGTCTTCGCAGCTCGGCGAAAGAGAACTTCTATCATCTGCTGTAATATTCTCAATACAACCATCGGCTCCAAGCCCTGAACCAGGGAAGCTCACGATTGCGTGAATGAGAGATTATCAAATCCTAACCCTGAATAAAGTACTAAGCATGATAAATTTCACCATTCGCGATCCTTTAGCGCGCGCGACACGGATTGAGCTATATCATTTATTTAATTGATAAAACGTTGAAATTTCCGAAGGGCTCCGGCTTTTCGAGAATTCTGACTGCCCCTGAAGATCTATCCAGGAAATGTTGTGCGCCTGGACGGCGAAAATATCCGTTGGGAGCCACGTGCCAGGAAAACGGAGGACGGGGACGTAGAAGGCAGCGATCTCTTTCTACTTATCAGCGTACAGCGCCTTGATCGTGGCTCGCATACTCCCAACCGATGCACGCGACGTCTCGATGTGCCGGGGCGTTCAGACGGACGACAAGGTCGCTGCGGAAGACGGAACGAATAAGAACCCGGGCGGGCCAGGAAGCGCAGCGCCAGCCATGAGGCACGTCACTGCCCGGGGTAAGCACCGCCCGCATCAGCAACATCCGCCAACCGATCCGCAATCGCTGCGCAAATCGTGTCGGCACAGCGGCTGATACGATCCAGGCGCGCATTGTCCTCGTGCAAGACAAGCCAGAAGGTGCGCTGGAAGCTGATCGTTTCCGGTAGGACCCGGACGAGGTCCGGGTGCCGCCGGGTGATGAAGTCGGGCAAGATGCAGAGCCCCGCCCCGCGTTTGGTCCATTCGAGCTGGACGTGAATGCTGGTGCTGGTCAAATGCGGAATCAGACTGGGATCCACGAGCGGGATATAATCGAGCTCGCGGTCAAATATCAGGTCCTGGATGTAGCCGATGCCGCGGCACGCCTTGAGGTCGTCGCGCGACGTCACCGGGTGGCGCTCCAGATAATCGGCCGATGCGCAGATATGGAGCCGATAATCGGCAATCCGCCGCACCTTGAGCCGGCCACTGGTCGGACGCGACACGGCGATCGCAAAATCCACCTCGCGTTTCGACAGGCTGAAAACACGCGGCAGGGCCACAATCTGTATATCGAGTTCAGGATTGGCCCGGCAAAGCCCGAGCACGCCCTCACTGATGAGATGACTTGCAACACCCTCCGGCGCACCGATCCTGATCGCGCCGGATAGTTTCTTCGTATTGCCGCCAATCGCCTCCTCGGCGCTCTCGATCCGGGATTCAATCTCCTCCGCGAAAGACAAGAGCCGCTCACCATGCTCGGTCAGATCATAGCCGCGGGGGCTCTTGTCAAAGAGCTTGGCCGCGAGTCTTTGCTCCAGCTGCGCGACACGCCGGCTGACGGTGGCTTGGTCGACACCCAGGCGCTGGCCAGCGGCCGTCACCTGGCCGGCACGGGCGGTGGCAAGAAAGTATCTCAGATCGTCCCAGTCCATGGAGATTCTATACGCAACGGCAGGGTCGCACGCAATGAACGATCTTGCATTTTTGCATAATGTTTGCGCAACAAATGGCCTATCTCGCCGCATTCCCGCATGATCAAGTTTTCCTATGCCCTTGTTATCATTGGGAGGAGGCTGCCGTGGAACAGATTGGTCATCTCATCGGGGGCCGGCGGGTCAACGGGACGTCAGGTCGCGTTTCGGAGGTCTTCGATCCCTCTACCGGCAAGGCCATAGCTGAGCTCGCACTGGCATCCAGCAACGAGGTTGCCGCCGCGGTGGCGGACGCTCGCGCGGCTCAGCCGGCTTGGGGCGCCACCAATCCCCAGCGTCGGGCACGGGTCCTCATGCGCTTCGTCGACCTACTGCAGCGCGATATGGAAAAATTGGCCGCTGCGCTCTCACGCGAGCATGGCAAGACCATCATTGATGCCAAAGGTGATATCACCCGCGGTCTTGAGGTCGCGGAATTCGCCATCGGCGCCCCCCACCACCTCAAAGGCGAATTCACCGATGGCGCCGGGCCAGGGATCGATCTCTATTCGATGCGACAGCCGCTCGGCGTCGCCGCCGGCATCACGCCGTTCAATTTCCCCGCCATGATCCCGATGTGGAAATTCTGTCCCGCTATCGCCGCGGGCAATGCCTTCATCTTGAAACCATCCGAGCGCGCCCCCACCGTTCCTCTTATGCTTGCCGAACTCATGCTGGAGGCCGGTCTGCCGAAAGGTATCCTCAATGTCGTCAATGGCGACAAAGAGGCGGTGGATGCCATTCTCGACCATCGGGACATCGCCGCGATCGGTTTCGTCGGTTCCACCCCGATCGCCGAATATATCTATGCCCGGGGTTGCGCAGCCGGCAAGCGCGTGCAGGCTTTCGGCGGCGCCAAGAACCACATGATCATCATGCCGGATGCCGACATGGACCAAACTGTCGATGCGCTCATTGGGGCGGGCTACGGGGCCGCCGGCGAACGCTGCATGGCCATCTCGGTTGCCGTTCCGGTCGGCGAGGCAACCGCCGATCGCCTTGTGAAGGCCTTGGCGCCGAAAGTCGAATCCTTGCGTGTCGGCCCCTATACCGCCGGGGCTGATGTCGATTACGGGCCGCTGGTGACGCGCGCGGCGAAGGAACGCGTCTTGTCCCTGATCGAGTCCGGCATTCGTCAGGGTGCCGACCTGGTCGTGGACGGCCGGGACTTCAAGCTGCAGGGCTATGAGGATGGCTTCTTCATCGGCCCCAACCTGTTCGACCACGTGACACCGGCCATGGACATCTACAAGCAGGAGATTTTCGGGCCCGTGCTGTCGGTGGTGCGGGCCAAGACCTATGATGATGCCGTCGATCTCATCGAGACGAACGAATACGGGAATGGCACCGCCATTTTCACCCGTGACGGAGACGCGGCGCGGGATTTCGCCAGCCGCATCAATGTCGGCATGGTCGGCGTCAACCTGCCGATCCCGGTGCCGCTCGCTTATAACACCTTCGGCGGATGGAAGCGCTCGTCTTTCGGCGATTTGAACCAGCATGGGCCGGATGCGTTCCGGTTCTACACCAAGACCAAGACCGTGACGGCACGCTGGCCCTCCGGTATCCGCAGCGGCGCCGATTTCGCCATTCCGACCATGAGGTGATGTCTCCACCAACGCATTGAATTGAATTGAGAAGCCGGAACGAGGCCAAATTGGGATGGAATCCTCATGATATCTTTTGACCTGACAGAGACCCAGCGCGCCGTCCGCGACATGGCGGAAGACTTCGCGCAGGCGGAAATTGCCCCCCATGCGCTTGCCTGGGACGAAGCGAAGCAACTGCCCGTCGAGGTCCTGCGCCGTGCCGCCGCCCTCGGCATGGCCGGCATCTATACCGGCACGGAGCATGGCGGATCGGCCCTTGGCCGGCTCGAAGCCGTGCTGATTTTCGAGGCGCTGGCCCGTGGCTGCCCCACGATTTCGGCCTTTCTGTCGATCCACAATATGGCGACCTGGATGGTCGACAGCTTCGCCACCAAAGACCTGCGCGCTGCCCTCGTTCCCTCTCTGGTGACGATGGAGCGTATTGCCAGCTATTGCTTGACTGAACCCGGCAGTGGCTCGGATGCCGCTGCGCTCGCCACCAGGGCGCAGCGCGACGGCGACCACTATATCGTCAATGGCACCAAGCAGTTTATCTCGGGCGCCGGCCTCTCCGATCTCTATGTCACCATGGTCCGCACAGGCGCCGAGGGAGCCACCGGCATCTCGGCGCTGGTGATCCCCAAGGACACGCCGGGGCTCTCCTTCGGTGCCAATGAGCGCAAGATGGGCTGGCATGCACAGCCGACCCGCACCGTGACCTTCGATGGTTGTCGCGTCCCAGCCGCCAATCTCCTAGGCGCAGAGGGCAATGGCTTCCGGATTGCGATGAAGGGGCTTGACGGCGGTCGCCTTAACATCGCTGCGACATCGCTGGGCGGTGCAGCGGGAGCGCTGGAAAAGACGCTCGCTTATATGTCCGAGCGAGAAGCCTTCGGCAAGAAGCTGCAAGACTTTCAGGCCCTCCAATTCCGCATCGCCGATATGGCAACCAAGGTCGAAGCATCGCGTGCCTTGCTCTATGCCGCCGCTGCAGCCTTCGATCGCGGTGATCCGCAAGCGACGGCAGGTGCTGCCATGGCAAAGCGCTTCGTCACGGATACCTGCTTCGAGGTGGTCGATGAGGCTCTCCAACTTCATGGCGGTTACGGCTATCTCGCCGAATACGGCATGGAGAAATTGGTACGTGACCTCCGCGTTCACCGTATTCTCGAGGGAACCAATGAAATCATGCGCCTCATCATCTCCCGTGCGCTCCTCAAGGAGATGGGGCAATGAGTGACGTTCTTGTTTCCATTCAGGGGCGCGCCGGACGGATCACGCTCAATCGACCTGCGGCGCTCAATGCCTTGACCTATGAGATGGTCGCGGAGATTCACCGGGCACTCGACAGTTTTGCCGGCGATGCGCACATCGCTCTGATCGTCATCGATGCCGTCGGCGAGCGGGCATTCTGCGCCGGTGGCGATATCGTGATGCTCTACAAGACCGGCAAATCCCAGCCAGAACTTGGGCGCGCTTTCTGGCGCGACGAATATCGCCTGAATGCCGCTATCGCCCGCTACCCGAAGCCGTATGTCGCGATATTGGACGGCATCGTGATGGGCGGCGGGATCGGTGTTGGCGGCCATGCATCACATCGGGTGGTGACGGAGCGGTCAGTCTTGGCCATGCCGGAAACAGCCATCGGTTTCGCACCGGATGTCGGCGGCACACGTCTGCTGGCACTGGCACCGGGCCATGTCGGGGAATACCTCGCCATGACCGGTGGGCGGATGAGCGGTGCCGATGCGATCTTCGCCGGATTTGCCGATTATTTCGTTCCCTCCCAGAAGCTGCCAGCCCTGATCGAGGCACTTGAGGCGAGTGGCGATCCAGCATCGATCGCGCGCTTTGCCGAGACGCCGCCGCCATCGGACCTAGCCTCCCATGCCAGGGAGATCGATGCCGCCTTCGCTGCCGGCGACGCGGTCACCATCATGGCGCGCCTGCAGGGAACGCCTTTCGGCGAAAAGACCGCGGCTGTCATTGCCCGCAATTCACCCTTCTCCGTGGCCGCGGCCTTGGAAACCGTCCGACGTGTGCGGCAGGATCCCGATATCGTCTCTTGCCTCGCTCTCGAATACCGATTCTCGCATCGCGCCCTGGAAAATCCGAATTTCTACGAAGGTGTCCGCGCTGCCGTCATCGACAAAGACCGCTCGCCGGTCTGGCGGCCCAAGACGCTCGCGGAAGTCGACCCGCAAGCCGTCCAAGCCAGCCTGGCGTCCCTCGGGCCGAACGAATGGACATTGTGAGGAAGCCATGCGCATCGCTTTCATCGGACTAGGCCATATGGGACTGCCCATGGCCGCGAACCTGGTCAAAGCCGGCCACCAGGTTCAAGGATATGATGCAATCCCGGAAGCTCTGGCGGCGGCCACAGCGCAAGGTGTGACGGCTCATAAGAGCCTGGCGGCTGCCGCAGCCGGGGTCGATGCTGCGATCACCATGTTGCCCAA
Source organism: Terriglobales bacterium (assembly GCA_035563795.1). GTDB lineage: Bacteria > Pseudomonadota > Alphaproteobacteria > Dongiales > Dongiaceae > Dongia_B. The sequence continues at coordinate 13,991 of DATMUQ010000892.1, forward strand.
CGGCGAGATCGCTCGCGCTGTCTGGCGCGAGCTCGCACCCGCCCTCACCGCCGGAATAGCGGCAATCGATTGCTCGACCATCGACATTCTCGCCGCCAAGGATATTCATACCCTCGCCGCCTCCCACGGATTGCTCTCCGTCGATGCTCCGGTATCGGGCGGCGTTACCGGCGCGCAAGCGGCGACACTGACCTTCATGTGCGGCGGCCAGCCGGCGGCACTCGATGCCGCAGAACCGATCCTTGGCCTCATGGGCAAGAAGGTCGTGCGATGCGGGTCGGCGGGCTCGGGCCAGGCGGCAAAGATCTGCAACA
>DATMUQ010000893.1:0-4310 GCA_035563795.1 Terriglobales bacterium
TTTTGGCGCCATGGCGGTGGATGCTCCCTCGGCGATCCTCTCTCAACAAGGCAGCGGAGGCTGCTCTGTTGCGATCACTACAGGGGCGCATATTCTGAAGTATGTATTACATGGTGATGACGCTGAGGTGGAAATTCGGAAGTTTTTGCTGACAGCAGGCTGACGAAAGGCCAGCTGCTTTCGGGAGGCCACCCGTCGCCGGAGGTTTCCGGTACCGATCGGTTTGAGTGATATGCCGCTTCAGATGCCGTTTACCGGCACCTTCAGATAGGAGATGCCGTTGGCTTCCGGCGGTGGCAACTGGCCGGCGCGCATATTGACCTGGACGGCGGGCAGGATGAGCTTCGGCATCGCAAGCTTGGCATCGCGGCCCTCGCGCATGGCGACGAAATCCGCTTCGCTGACACCCTTGCCGATATGCACGTTCTCGCGCTTCTGTGCGCCGACCGTGGTCTCCCAGCGAAACTCCTTGCGGCCCTCCGGCAGGTAATCGTGGCACATGAAGAGCCGCGTTTCCTCGGGCAGGGTGAAGAGGCGCTGGATCGATTGATAGAGGGTGCGGGCACTGCCGCCCGGGAAGTCGCAGCGCGCCGTGCCATAGTCCGGCATGAAGAGCGTGTCGCCGACGAAAGCGGCATCGCCGATCAGATAGGTCATGCAGGCCGGTGTATGGCCCGGCGTGTAGAGCGCCTGCGCCGAGATGGAGCCCAGGGTGAAGCCTTCATCAGCCTGGAAGAGGTGATCGAACTGGCGCCCATCGCGATCTAGATCGTCGCCGTTGTTGAAGATCTTGCCGAAAGTGTTCTGGATGGTGACGACAGCAAAGCCGATGCCGATCCGGCCGCCGAGTTTGCGCTTGAGATAGGGTGCGGCGGAGAGATGGTCAGCATGGACATGGGTTTCCAGGATCCACTCGACCGTGGCGCGCTGTTCTTCCAGATGGGCAATCAGCCGGTCGGCTGATGTGGTGCGGGTCCGGCCGGAAGCGGGGTCGTAATCGAGCACCGAATCGATCAAAGCTGCCTTGCGGGTTGCGGGATCAATCACCGCATAACTGACAGTCGCGGTGTCGGTATCAAAAAAACCGCGCACGTCGGGACGCTTACTCATCGACATGGATGTCGCTCCTGATCGCCTTCTATCTGAAGATAGGCAACCCGGACGCGAAAGCATAGACCCTGCGCCAAGTTCCAGATAAGCTGTGTGGAATGGTCGTGGTTTTGTGAAATCTGCTGTCGATCCTGCGTGGCAAGTCACATTATCCTGTGTTGCAGACGAGCCGCGGCCTGTCGTAGGACCTCATCATGGAGGATCTTCCGGCCATATCCTGGCCGCTCCTTCGTCAATTTGTCATACGCTGCGCGTTGGATTCCTGACCGCACCAGCATGACTATCCGCCACGCTATTTGCCCGCGAGATTGCCTGAATGTCCGCTTCTGCCTTGCCCCTCGACATCGCGCCTGACGTCGCCACTGCCTTGAAGCAGGGGGCGCCCGTTGTCGCGCTGGAATCGACCATCATCACCCATGGCATGCCCTATCCGCAGAATCTCGCCATGGCGCGGGAGGTCGAGGCGATCGTGCGGCAGGCCTGCGCGGTTCCCGCCACCATCGCGGTGATGAACGGTCGGCTGAAGGCGGGCCTGACCGATCATGATCTCGAGCTCCTGGCCAAGGAAGGCCGCACCGCGGCCAAGGCGTCACGGCGCGATCTCGCCGCCTTGCTGGTGAAGGGTGGGCTGGCCGGCACCACGGTTGCCACCACCATGCAGATCGCTGCCTTGGCTGGCATCCAGGTCTTTGCCACCGGCGGCATCGGCGGCGTGCATCGCGGCGCCGAGGAGACCTTCGATATTTCCGCCGATCTCAAGGAACTGGCGACGACGCCGGTGGCGGTGGTCTGCGCCGGGGCGAAATCGATCCTCGATATCGGCAAGACACTAGAAGTGCTGGAGACCAATGGAGTCCCGGTGCTGGGTTTCGGCACCAATGAATTCCCCGCTTTCTTTGCCCGCGAAAGCGGCCATCCGGTCGATCACCGTTTCGACCGGCCGGAAGAGATCGCCGGCGTGATCGCGTTGCAGCGCCGGCTCGGCATGCCGGGTGGCGTGCTGGTCGCCAATCCGATCCCACAGGCCGATGCCCTGGAGGCCGCCGCCATCGAGGGCCGCATCGCCGAAGCCATCGCCCAGGCGGAAGCATCCGGTGTCACCCGCAAGGCGCTGACGCCGTTCCTGCTGCAGCGCATCTTCGAACTCACCGAGGGCAAGAGCCTCGCCGCCAATATCGCGCTGGTGAAGAACAATGCGCTGGTGGCGGCACAGATCGCCGTGGCCCTGGCCGATCTCAATCGCCGGCAGGCGGGTTGAGCCATGACCCCGCCCGCATCCCCGGATGACATCCGCCCCGTCAATGAGATGCGACCGGCCCGGGTGCTCGTGGTCGGGGACATCATGGACGACGTCATCGTCAAGCCGGAGGGACCATTGGTGCTCGGATCCGACCGGCGCGCGACGGTGCGTCACCTGCCCGGTGGCGCCGGCGCCAACCAGGCGACCTGGCTCGCGCATTTCGGCATCAAGGTGGGTCTGCTGGCGCGGGTTGGCCTCGCCGATCTCGAGCATTACACGACGCTGCTGCAGCAGCGCGGCATCCGGCCATGGCTGACCGGCGATCGCATCCTGCCGACCGGCAGCCTGGTGGCGATCATCGATGCCGATGGTGAGCGCAGCTTCTTCAGCGATCGCGGCGCCAATATGACGCTGAATGCCGATGACCTCCGGTCCGATCTCCTCGATGAGGCCGGCCTGCTGCATGTTTCCGGCTATGCGCTGTTCTCCGAGAGCTCGCGGGTGACGGTGCAGGAACTGATGCGCGAAGCGCAGGAACGAGGCTTGCCTTGGACTATCGACCCGGCATCCATCGGTTTCCTCAGCGAGGTCAGCCCGAGTGCCTTCCTCAACTGGACCAGCGGTGCCACTTTCTGCTTCGCCAATGAAGATGAGGCGGTGCTGCTGGCCGGCAGCCTCGATCCGGCCATGCAGGGCATCGTGCTGACCCGGCATTACGGCCATGTCATCATCAAGCGCGGGGCGCGTGGCGCGGAGCTCTATGGCCGCAACGGTGCCTGTCTCGCCACCTTGCCGGCGCCGCCGGCCGAGGTGGTGGATACGACCGGCGCCGGCGATGCTTTCCTCGCCGGCTTCCTGGCGGCCTATCTCGAGCGCAAGCCCCTGGAGGCCTGCCTTGCCCAGGGCATCACCGCCGGCACCGCGGCAACCACCTTCTTCGGTGCCCAGCCGCCCGTCGGAGCCTGATCGCCTGAAGCTTGGTGATGCTGGGCTTGACGATCAGTGCTCGCGACTTAAGTCAATATGACCGGGTGAGAACCATCGGAGGAAGCGTGCAGCGGCAAACGGCGGATGATCTCGCGGAACAGCGACTGCAACGCTTGCTCGCCCATCTTCCCGACCGGATCGCCGCCGTGGTGCACGGCCTGCGGCGGCCGCAGGCGCGCTGGCGGCGCATTCCCATCGCCATCGCCTTCCTGCTGGGCGGCCTGCTGGCTTTCCTGCCGGTTTTCGGCATCTGGATGCTGCCGCTGGGCTTGTTGCTGCTGGCCGAGGATATTCCCTTATTGCGGTCGGGGCTCTATACCTTGATCAACTGGCTCGCCAGGAAACGGCCGCACTGGTTCCAATGAGCACCAATTTGTCGCTGCTGATCGCCGATGCCGTCACCCTGGTGCATATGGTCTGCGCCGTGGCCGTCACCGTGCATGTGCTGCTGCATAAGCGCGATGTTGGTTCCGCCATCGGCTGGATGGGCCTCGCCTGGCTGTCGCCGATCATCGGCAGCGTGCTCTATGCGGTCTTCGGCATCAATCGTGTGCGGCGCCGCGCTTTCCGCATCAGTCGCGGCCGCCCGGCTTATATTGGTTCCCCCCAGACGCGCGAAGCGTTGCACGCCGGTGACGGCGATACGCCGGATGATGACGCGGGCGATGGCGAGGCCGCCGATGACGGCGCTGCCGCCCTGATCGCGCAGCGGCCGGGGCAGATTACCCGCAGCGATCATCTGGGCCCGCTGGTGCAGGCGGTCGGCGCCATCACCAAGCGGCCGCTGCTGACGGGCAACGGCATTACCACCCTGCGCAATGGCGACGAAGCCTATCCGGCCATGCTGGCGGCGATCGCCAAGGCCGAGTGCAGCATCGCCTTGTCGAGCTATATCTTCCGCGCCGATGCGGCGGGCGAGCCTTTCATCAGCGCCCTGGTGGCGGCGAAGGAACACGGCGTCGAGGTCAAGGTG
>DATMUQ010000894.1:0-2158 GCA_035563795.1 Terriglobales bacterium
CCGCTGCCTTTGCCTTGCCGGTGAAACAGATCTTGCCGGTGAGATCCTTCGGCTGTTCCGCCGGCTGGCGCGGCATATCGGACACCATCAGCTCAAGGCGCGGCAGCGTGTCGGATCGCAGGCAATCCGCCGACTGCAGCAAAGCGACGAAGCCATGATCAGGCGCCGGCGGCTTGTTGGTGCAGAAATGCGTGGTGGCCGGAAGGGTGAGCTCAAATCCCGGACCGCGATAGAGATTCCCGCCGGTTGAGGTCGTGCTGCATCCTGCCGCCAGCAATGCGACGAAAAGGCCCGCGAAAATCGTCTTGGTCATCCCTGCCCCCGAAAATTTGTCCGCCTTGATAGCCGGAGAGCCGGGATAAGGGCAAGGCCTGCCCATAAACGGGAAGCCCGCCGATCCGGTCCCGGACCAGCGGGCTTATATGCGCGCGAAGGACGACAATGAGCCCGGCTTCCGCGTGGCAGAGCGAGAGACAGCGGTGATGCTCGCTGTGGTCGCGATCCAGCTAAGGTGCCAGATACGACGTCAGATGCGGTGTCGGTGGCCTTCAGTTGCCGATCAGATGGGTGCCATGGGTGAGCGCAGCACCGGCGCGCAGGGCGACCGCGACGAAGACGGTCTCGGCCAGTTCGGCCTCGCTGGCACCGGCGGCCAGTGCCGCCTTGCGATGCACTTCGAGGCAATAGGGGCATTGCGTCGTCAGCGCCACGGCGAGCGCCATCAATTCCTTGTACTTCTTCGGGATCGCGCCATCGGCAAGGGCCGCCTGGTCCATCGCCTTGAAGCCCTCGAAGGCCTTGGGCGCCAGCTTGTCGAATTGGCCGAGCTTCTTCAGGTTGTTCATATCATACATGATGAAGTCTCCCGATTATCTGTTGGAGTTTCTGGCGAACATGTACCGCCCGACGATGACTCTCATCTGGCTGAGCCAGCCCGGCTGACACGGCGGGGCAGACAGAGCGGGTTGAGGCGGGACGGTGATAGTTGACCCCAATCTCGGCAGGGGCGCCAATGCTTTTTGGCATCCGGCGGCGCTTATGGGACGATGTTCACGCCGGACAGAAGTCACGCCCGGAATAGGTTCGGATTGCCGACTTCGCAAACCAGTCAGACGGCCGGTGCCGTGATGGGCCCGGCAAGATGTCCGGTCTTGATCCAGAGCTTGCAGCCTTGCGCGCTCGCCACTGCTTGCAAACGTGCCTGCGGCGGCAGGCGCAGCCAGGATTGCGCGTTGAAATCCTCGCCACCTTCGGCAAAGCCCCCCTCCAACACGAAGAACTCACCGCCGCCCGGCAGATCGAGTGCGACCGTCGCATCCGCCGCCCAGCGCTCGAGGCGCACATCCTCCCGCGCATCGGCAAAGAGCGACATGACCTCGACACCGGGCCGCTGCTTCGCCGCGATGAAAGAGCGCGCCGCCGTATCAATCCTGAGCTGCGTCCGATCGGCGGGATCGAATTGCCAGAGCTTGACGAGGATGATGCAGCCGGGTGCTGAACCCGGCTGATGCGACGAGGTCGGCGGGTTGCGGATATAGGAACCAGCGGGGAAATCGCCATGCTCATCCTGGAACACGCCTTCCAGCACCAGGAACTCCTCGCCGCCGCCATGGGTATGCGGGGAGAAATGGCTCTGCGGCGCATAACGCACGATCGACGTGGCCCGCGCCACCTCGTCGCCGATGCGGTCGAGCATGCGCCGCTCCACGCCCGCCATCGGCGATGCGATCCAGGGTAGCTTCGCCGCATGCACCACGGCGCGCCTCGAGAAATCGGCATTGAGCTCCATGACCATCTCCCTGTCAGATACTAGCGTGTCAGATACTGGCGTGTCAGATACTGGCGATGCTGGGCCGGGCGGCGATGCGTTCATGCCAGGATTTCAGCCGCGTCAGTTCAGCCGGCACATCGATTTTCGCAATATCGGCGAAAATCAAACCGGCAAAACCCGTGATATCGACCATCGAGAACTGATCGCCGGCGAGGTAATCCTGCTGTTGCAGCAGCCGGTCGAAATAGCCCATGCCGGCCAAGGCACGTTCGCGGCTTTTCTCGCCCCAGTCGCGGTTCTGATAGGTCTCGATCTCCGGCCCGAGGCCCGGCGTCGCATGATGGAAATAAGTGGCGACGGCATCGAGCAGGCCGCTCTCCGCCCGCC
>DATMUQ010000895.1:0-7118 GCA_035563795.1 Terriglobales bacterium
TTGGCCGCTAGGCGATATCATCCTGGCTCTGGGTACCTGCCGCAAGGAAGCGCGGGCCCAGCGCAAGAGCCTGGAACAGCATCTCGCCCATCTCGTGATCCATGGCGTCCTGCATCTGCTGGGCTATGATCATGACATGGACGCTGAAGCCGAGCGCATGGAGGGGCTGGAAATCGCCGCCCTCAAGCGTCTCGGCATCGACAATCCCTATGTGACGATGTGATGCGACGATGAGTGACGTCTCCCATCCCCGCAGCAATCGGCCGGAAACCAGCGACGAAAAGACCAAGGCCGGTCTCAAGAGCTGGCTGCGCCTGTGGCGCCGGCGGCCCGGCGGCGAAAGCGCCTTGCGCGATGCGATCGAGGAACTGATCGAGGAAAGCGAAGGCGAGAGCGAGGACGTCCGCGCGACGACGGAATCCTCGCTGCTTCTCAACATTCTCAAGCTCGGCGACCGCACCGCCTATGACGTCATGGTGCCGCGCGCCGATATCAAGGCGGCGCCCGACGATATCGGCATCAAGGAATTGCTGGCGATGATGCGCGAGCATGGCCATTCGCGCCTGCCGATCTATCACGAGACGCTGGATGACATCACCGGCATCGTCCATATCAAGGACCTGCTGCCTTTCGTGGTCGATGGCGCCACCTTCGACTTGAAGAAGATCATGCGCGAGGCGTTGTTCATCGCGCCGTCGATCCGCGTGCTCGATCTCCTGCTGCAGATGCGCCTGTCGCGCGCCCATATGGCGCTGGTGGTGGATGAATATGGCGGCATCGATGGCCTCATCACCATCGAAGACCTGATCGAGCAGATCATCGGCGAGATCGAGGACGAGCACGACAAGGTGCGCGGGCCGCTGTTGATCCGTCGCAGCGACGGCACCATCTTCGCCGATGCCCGGGCGCCGATCGAGGATTTCGAGGAAATGGTCGGGCCGATCCTGACCGATGAAGAGCGCGAGGCGGATATCGACACGCTGGGCGGCCTCGTCATGTCGCTGACCGACCGGGTGCCGGCACGCGGGGAACTGGTCAGCCATCCCTCGGGTTTTGCCTTCGAAGTGCTCGATGCCGATCCCCGCCGCATCAAGCGCCTGCGGGTCCGGCCGAAGCTCGTGCCGGCTGAAGAGCCCGCCAGACAGGAGTAAAGCAGCATGTCCTCCTCGGTGCCGGGCGTCGAGCGCCTTGGCGATCGGCAAGACGGCCGGCCGGTCGATCACGGGCAGCGGCATAGCCGGCTGGTGCCCTTCGCCTTCGGTACCCGGATCAGCCGCTTCTGCCTCGATCTCTCGCCCTGGCGCCGGCGTGGCGTGCTGGTGCTGCTGGGCGGTCTTGCAGCTTTCGCCTTGCCGCCCTTCAACTGGGTGCCGCTGCTGATCCCGACACTGGCCCTGCTGTTGTGCTTTGCCAGCGACGCGCCGGGTCGCAAGGCGGCCTTCGGCGCCGGCTGGTGGTGGGGCTTCGGGCATTTCCTGGTCGGCGATTACTGGATCGCCAATTCCTTCATGATCGATCCCGTCCATTTCGGCTGGATGGTGCCCATCATCATTCCCGGCCTCTCCGCCTATCTGGCACTTTATTGCGGCCTGGCGACGCTCTTCGCCTGGCATTGGCGCCATCGGCCCTTGAGTTATGTCCTGGTCTTCGCCGCGATCTGGCCGGTGACGGAGTGGCTGCGCGGCCATGTGCTGACCGGCTATCCCTGGAACCTGATCGCCTATAGCTGGTCGGGGATCGATGCCATGATGCAATCGACCGCTTTCTGGGGCAGCTGGGGCCTCGGTTTGGCGACAGTGCTGATGGGTTCCTTGCCGGTCCTCTTCCTGTTGACCGGCCGGCGCCTCGCCGTCATTGCCAACTTGCTCGGTGTCGTCGTTCTGATGGCGCTCTGGGGCGGTGGGGCTTACCGCCTCTCGACTGCCAGTTCAGCGGTGGTACCCAATGTCAAATTGCGCCTGGTCCAAGCGGCGATCCCACAGCTCGACAAGCTCACCGGCGCGCATCGGCAGGAGAATTTCGAGAAGCATCTCGGCATGAGCGTCGCACAGCCCGGCTTCGATCAGCTTTCGGCGGTGATCTGGCCGGAATCGGCCGCGCCGGCCTGGCTGGAGCGGAGGGCTGATATCCGCACCCTGCTGACCGAAGTCGTGCCGCGGGCACATACACCCTGGGCCGGGCTGCTGATCGCCGGTGCCGTGCGCGGCGAGCCGGTGACCGGTGACACGGTGGACCGGGTCTACAACTCTTTGGAAGTCCTCAACGGCAACGGCGATATCGTCGGCACGGCCGACAAGGTGCATCTGGTCCCGCTGGGCGAGTTCGTGCCGTTGCGGAAATACCTCACCTTCATCAACAAACTGACGCCCGGCGATACAGATTTCTCCACTGGCCCGGGACCGCAGACCGTGCATGCGCCCGGTTTGCCGCCGTTTGGTGCTTTGATTTGCTACGAAGTGATTTTTCCGGGTAACGTGGTTAACGAGGCGGACCGGCCGGATTGGCTGCTCACCATCACCAATGATGGCTGGTTCGGCACCAGTACGGGCCCGTATCAGCATTTCGCCAGTGCCCGTTTCAGGGCGGTAGAGGAGGGTTTGCCCCTCATCCGTGCGGCCAATACGGGCATTACCGGCTCGGTCGATGCCTATGGACGGGTGGTCGCCGTGCTACCCTTGATGGCGGCCGCGACACTCGACGTCGACCTGCCCGAAAAGTTGCAATCCCCTACCTATTTCAGCCGCTTTGGCGTGCTGATTTTCGTCCTGTTTTCACTCGTTCTAGGTGTAGCCGCCCAAGGCTTAACATATTGGTGTGACAACAGAAACTACCTGATTTCACAATGACGTGAGATGGTGCCGGGCATACAACATTTTTATTTGACCGGCACATATCGGTATGCCTATCTAAAGTCTATCCAGCCAGGCAGATTGCCTATCTAAAGGCGCAAGCCCGCATCAAAGACTTTATGAAAGGCAGGTATCCATGCCGCGAGGCCGTAAGTCCTCTGGCCGTATGGCCAGCCGGGGTTATCCCAATCCGATCGACGTCCATGTCGGCAGTCGCATTCGTCTACGGCGAACGCTACTTGGCATGAGCCAGGAGAAACTGGGCGAAGCGATCGGCCTGACCTTCCAGCAGGTGCAGAAATATGAACGCGGCGCCAACCGGGTCGGTTCGAGCCGTCTGTTCGACCTGGCGCGGGTGCTCGATGTCCCGGTCTCGTATTTCTTCGAGGATATGTCGGTCAGTACCCAGGAAAAGAGCCCGTCGAAGCTGATGGGCGTGGCGACGCCGCCGGAGCCGGAATATGAGCCGGATCCCATGGCCAAGCGCGAAACCCTGGAGCTGGTGCGGGCCTATTACAAGATCACCGATCAGCAGGTGCGGAAGCGCATTTTCGAGCTGACCAAGTCGATCGCCAAGACCTTCCGCGAAGACGAATAGGCGCGCTGAATACCTACCGGTACTTCGGCACCGCCAATTTTCAGCCCAAGCCGCCCCAAGGGAAACTTGCGGGCGGCAAAGCCTTCTTTGGCCGATGATTACAGGCCTGTTTCCGGGCTTGACCCCGGCGGCCCCCTCCCCCATGTTAGCCGCCGCCTTTCAGCGCGAGCCGTCGACTCGCAATCTGCACTTCATGTGGCCAGTGATTTCACAATGGCCGGGCACGTGGATGGGCATTGCGGCCTGACCAAGCCCGCTGGGCTACACCATTTCATCCGACCGACAGACAGATTGCGGGGATTAGAGCGTGTCCAGTTCTTCCAGCTACCTTTTTACCAGCGAAAGCGTTTCCGAAGGCCATCCGGACAAGGTTTGCGATCGCATTTCCGATTCCATCGTCGACCTTTACCTGAAGGCCGATCCGCAGGCGCGCGTTGCCGTCGAGACCCTGGCGACCACCAATAAGGTGGTATTGGCCGGTGAGGTTCGCGGCCCGGCCTCGATCACCCACGACATGTTGAAGGAATCGGCCCGCGCCGCCATCAAGGATATCGGCTACGAGCAAGAGGGCTTCCACTGGAAGAACGCCGACATCGAGTGCTACGTGCACCAGCAATCGGCCGATATTGCCGTCGGCGTCGATGCCGCCGGCAACAAGGACGAAGGTGCCGGTGACCAGGGCATCATGTTTGGCCACGCCTGCCGTGAGACCGAGCATCTGATGCCGGCGCCGATCTATTATTCGCACCGCATCCTGAAGCTGCTCTCGGAAGCCCGTCGCTCCGGCAAGGAAAAGGGCCTGGGCCCGGATGCCAAGAGCCAGGTGACGCTGCTTTATGAGAACGGCAAGCCGGTGCGCGCGACCTCGGTCGTCGTCTCGACCCAGCATGGCGAAGAGCTCGACCAGGCCCAGGTGCGCGAGATCGTCCGTCCCTATGTGAAGCAGGTCCTGCCGGAAGGCTGGATGTGCGGCGAAGACGAATTCTACGTCAACCCGACCGGCCGTTTCGTGGTCGGCGGCCCCGATGGCGATGCCGGCCTCACAGGTCGCAAGATCATCGTCGACACTTACGGCGGTGCGGCCCCCCATGGCGGCGGCGCCTTCTCCGGCAAGGATCCGACCAAGGTCGACCGCTCGGCGGCTTATGCTGCCCGCTATGTCGCCAAGAACGTGGTCGGTGCCGGCCTCGCCGATAAGTGCACCATCCAGCTCTCCTACGCGATCGGCGTTTCCAAGCCGCTCTCGGTCTATGTGAACACCTATGGCACCGGCAAGGTCGATGAGGCCAAGCTGGTCAAGGTGCTGACCGATCTGGTCGATTTGAGCCCGCGTGGCATCCGCACGCATCTGGGCCTCAACAAGCCGATCTATGCGCGCACCGCTGCTTACGGCCATTTCGGCCGCGAGCCGGAAGCCGATGGCGGTTTCTCCTGGGAACGCCTGGATCTCGTCAGCCAGCTGCGCGGGGCTTTCTAAGTTGTCGAATGGCGGTGGCCTTCAAAAAAGGCTACCGCCATCGGTCGCGACGGCGACCGCGCCCAGTTCTCGCGAGGAGGGGTGGCGCGAAGCCAAGGCAGACGGATATCTGCCGCCCGGCGTCTGAGGGCAAAGCGATAAATACCGCTAACGATATGACGAACAGAGACAACGTCGCCGATCCGGCAGAGGCTTCTGCCGATCGGCGACGTAAATTTTATGGCCGCCGCAAGGGCCGCAAGCTGCGCACTAACCAGCAAGGCTGGATGGACGCACTCTTGCCGCGCCTGACGGTCGAGCTGCCAGCCAATGGCGGCGCGCTCGATCCGGCCAGCCTGTTTCCCAAACCGATGGACGACATCTGGCTGGAGATCGGCTTTGGCGGCGGCGAGCATCTGGCGGCGCAGGCTGCCGCCAATCCCAAAGTGGGTTTCATCGGTTGCGAGGTCTTCGTCAACGGTGTCGCCAGCCTGCTCGGCCATCTCGACAATCAGAGCAAGGACGGCCAGGGCAGCGACAATGTCCGGGTCTATCCGGAAGATGCGCGCGACCTGCTGGCGCGCCTGCCGGAACGCAGCCTCGGCCGGCTGTTCCTGCTCTTTCCCGATCCCTGGCCGAAAGCGCGGCATGCACGGCGGCGTTTCGTCAATCGGGAGAATCTCGATCTCCTCGCCCGGCTGCTGAAGCCCGGCGCCGAGTTCCGGGTGGGCAGCGACGACCCGACCTATATCGGCTGGGCGCTCGCCCATGCCAGCAACCATCCGGCTTTCACCTGGCTTGCCGAATCTTCCGCCGACTGGCTGCAACGCCCGGCCGATTGGCCGCCCAGCCGCTATGAGCAGAAGGCGATCCGCCAGGGCCGCCAGCCGGCCTATTTCCGCTTCCGCCGTAATAGCTGACCCGGTCACTTCTTCGTTCGGCGCGGTATCGGGACGGCTTTGACGGCGGGCCGTCATCGCACCGCAACAGACGGCAGCTTGCATTCATCAGCGGAACCGGCCATCTCTTGGCATCATGACCACCGCGCCGCGGCCGCCCTTCAACCCTAGCCCAACCGTTCCGGTGACGGCCGTGCTCGGCCCGACCAATACCGGCAAGACCCATCTCGCCATGGAACGGCTGATGGCGCATCCCTCGGGCATGATCGGCTTTCCCTTGCGCCTGCTGGCCCGCGAGAATTACGAGCGGGTGGTGAAGGCCAAGGGGGTGGCGGCCGTCGCCCTCGTCACCGGCGAAGAAAAGATCATCCCCCGCGGTGCGCGCTATTTCATCTGCACGGTGGAATCGATGCCGCTCGACCGGCCGGTCGCCTTCCTGGCGGTAGATGAGATCCAGCTCGCTGCCGATTATGAGCGCGGCCATATCTTCACCGACCGGCTGCTGCGCGCCCGCGGGCTCCACGAGACCATGTTCATGGGCTCCGACACGGCGACGCGCTGGATCAAGGCGCTGGTGTCGGGGGCCAGCTTCATCGAGCGGCCGCGGCTCTCGACCCTGAGCTATGCCGGCAGCAAGAAGCTCACGCGCCTGCCGCCGCGCTCCGCCATCGTCGCCTTCTCGGCCAACGACGTCTATGCCATTGCCGACCTGGTGCGGCGCCAGCGTGGCGGTGCCGCCATCGTCATGGGCGCCCTGTCGCCGCGCACCCGCAATGCCCAGGTCGAGCTCTATCAATCCGGCGAGGTCGATTACCTGGTGGCGACCGACGCCATCGGCATGGGCCTCAACATGGATGTGCGCCATGTCGCCTTCGCTGCGCTGCGCAAATTCGATGGTCGTGTGCCGCGTCCGCTGACCAAGGCGGAGATCGCCCAGATCGCCGGCCGTGCCGGCCGCCATATGTCAGATGGTACCTTCGGCACCACTATGGATGCCGGCGACATGGATGCCGAGATCGTCGAGGCGGTGGAGAACCATCGCTTCGATCCGTTGCCGCATCTCATCTGGCGCAATGCCGATCTCGATTTCCGCAGCATCGAGCGCTTGCTCCATAGCCTGGAGGCGCGGCCGCCGCACCCGGGTCTCATCCGCCAGCAGGAGGCCGAGGATCACGCTGCCCTCATCCATCTCGCCCGCGATCCGGAGATCGTCCATCTCGCCAAGGACCGCGAACGCATCGCGTTGCTCTGGGACGTCTGCCAGGTGCCGGATTTCCGCAAGCTGATGACCGATGCGCATGTGCGCCTGCTGGGCC